>NZ_DFOE01000008.1:0-301403 GCF_002376635.1 Sphingobacterium sp. UBA3549
TTATTTCATTTTGGACATAACTTGCTGTGAGGATGGGAGATTCTTTTTCGAATGGCCCCTCCCGGAGCGGAACTGCAGGTACAGTTGGCCGGTGAAAGGTTCTGCGGGCGGGGAGGCGGCCGGCCAGCAGCTGCGCTTTGACGGAATGGCCGGAGAGGTCGAAGTATGTGGAAAGGCACACCGCCGGGGCTCATGACCGGTATCTTTCACAGATTGCATGCAGCAGGCAGCGCCGAGCTGGACGTAAACGGCTGCAAACATGGTCGTGTCGGGCGGCCAATGGAGGTCATTTAAAGCTACATCATATCATGCGTTAGTTTAGGGTTTAGTTAGGGTTTAGTTAGGGTTAGTTTAGGTTTAGTATAGGTAAAAGCTATACTAAACCTAACTTAAAGCTAAACTATAGGTAAACAAAAACTACACTAAGGGATAAGAGGGTGGTAACGGTGTATTGCGTAACATGCCTGCTACAGAGTAACAATGCAAGCATATAAAAATGCTTATATATATTTTTTTATGTAGATTTATCTTCTTAAAATAACCAACAAAGCGATGAGCAGAACTACCCTGAAAGATATAGCATTGGCACTCAATATTTCTGTTTCTACGGTTTCCAAAGCATTATCGGACAGTTATGAAATAAGTGAAGCCACTAAAAAGATCGTTCAGGAATATGCCAAAAAGCATAATTTCCAACCAAATAAGTTGGCAAGAAGCTTAAAAATAGGAAAGTCCAACACCATAGGAGTTATCGTATCCAATATCAGCAATACATTCGTTTCACAAATTTTGGATGGGATCCAAATAGCCTCTCAGCAAACCGTGTATGATGTTATTTTCATGCAAAGCCGGGAAGACGAACGGATTGAGAAAAATTGTATTGACGTCTTGCGTATGCGTGGAATTGATGGCTTAATGATAGCTCCGGTATCTTCAGATTCAAATATTGATGAACTAAAAGCATTGATAAAATCTCAGATACCAGTTGTTATCTTTGATCGTATCAACCACCAGCTTGATACATTTAAGGTGGGTGTCAATAATTTTCAAGGCGCCTACAATGCCACAAAGCATCTCACCGAGCAGGGTAAAAAAAGTATATTGCATATTACGGGAAAGAACTTGGGTGTGGCAACCGAAAGGTTAAATGGCTTTATATCTGCTTTATCAGACGCGGGAATTCCTTTTGATAATAAACACTATATTGAATGTAGTTTGAATAACACCAAAGATATAGACCAAACAATTCGAGAAGTTTTGCTAAAAGAATGTATTGAAAACAAAAATATCGATGCAATTTTCGGTGCTACAGATGTTATTACAACCCGGACGCTGGGTATTTTGGCCGATCTTCAGATCCAGGTTCCTTCTGAGGTAGCTGTAATTGGCTTTTCAAATACACAAATTGCAGCTTCATTAAATCCGGCACTATCCACAGTTGTACAGCCAGCAATAGAAATTGGGGAACTAGCGACAAACAAACTAATCGCCACCATTAATCAAACAAGACCAATACATGAATTTGAAACGATTGAGCTCCCGACACAGCTTATTATTCGCAAATCTTCCCTATAATGTTTGCCATTATAGTGTTTGTCCACATAATTAAAATAAAAGTCGGAAAATAAGAAGTAAGCGCCCCTATTTTCCGACTATCATTGCGTCTGATCTAAATTACCGCATAAGATCCCTAATCTTTACGTGAATTATTGGCATCATTCACCAATAATACCATATTCTAAACCCCGCAATTCAGCTAGCCCTCTCAGTCTTCCAATCGCAGAGTATCCTGGATTTGTCACCTTATTTAGGTCATCCAACATCTGATGGCCATGATCGGGCCTGAATGGAATAGCTATCGATCTCAATTGATTTTCAGCAACCAATATCTTCATAATTTTATACATATTGACATCACCATCCAAGTGGTCTGCTTCGTAAAAACTCCCGATCGCATCCTTCTTCACATTACGTAAGTGAACAAAGTTTACACGCCCTTTGATTTTTTCTAGGATAGCTGGCAAATCGTTTGTCTGACTGGCACCCAATGATCCTGTGCAGAAACAAACACCATTGAATTGCTGTGGAACTGCATTTAGAAAGTAGTCAAAATCTTCGCCGTTACTGGCAATGCGGGGTAAACCTAAAATAGGATACGGTGGATCATCTGGATGAATGGTCATACATATACCGTTCTCCTCACAAGTCGATGCAATCCCCTGAAGGAAATAGATCAGATTATCGCGTAAACCGTCTTTTCCAATATGTTTATAGGTATTAAGGCTCGCTTTCAATGCGTCCAATTCCACACTTTTTTCTCCGGGGATTCCCATCAAAACAACATTTGCCAATTCCTGCTTTTGCTGTTCAGAAATTTCATCATAACGTAAAGTCGCCTGTTTGACAACAGCTTCTGGATATGCTGACCTAGCTTCATCACGTTTTAATATAAATATATCAAAGAGAGCCAGATCAATCCAATCAAAATATAAGGCTTTTGAGCCATCTACCATGGTTAAATCCAATTGGGTACGTGTCCAATCCAGCACTGGCATAAAATTATAGCAAATCGTCTTGATACCACATTTCGCCAGATTAATTAACGTCGTATTATATTTTTGAATATACTCATCCACCTTTGCCCCTTTTGTCTTAATCTCCTCATGTACCGTCACACTTTCCACCACAAACCAAGTAAGGCCAGCGTCTCCAATAATGCGTTTCCTTTCTTGAATATCCGCAAGTGGCCATACCTCACCGTGTGGAATGTGATGTAACGCTGTCACAATACCAGTTGCTCCAGCCTGTTTAATATCCTGTAAAGATACGGGGTCATTTGGACCATACCAACGCCATGTTTGTTCTAGTTTTCTCATCTTAAAACTTAATTATACGCCGCACCATGCATTAAAGCCGCCATCTACAAAAACAGTTTCGCCTGTCACAAAAGCCGATGCATCGCTCAATAAATAGATTAAAGTCCCTTTTAACTCACGCGGGTCACCCAAGCGGTTATAGGGCGTTGCATTAAGAATACGTTTAGTACGATCACTATGTGTACCGTCGGGATTGATCAATAAGTTTTTGTTTTGCTTGGTTAAGAATACTCCTGGCGCAATCGCATTGACACGAACCTGATCACCGTAACGCTGCGCAAGTTCTGTTGCCATCCACTTTGTATAACCATCGATTCCGTGTTTTGCTACGGTATAACCCAAAACACGCGTGAAGGGACGACTAGCAGTAAGGGAAGATATATTAACAATGACCCCCTTTCCGCTTTCTGCAATCACCCGGCCAATAATATGGGTAGGAATCATCGTACCATACAGGTTAAGCTCAATGGCTTTGATGGTATCCTGAATATTGCTGGCAAACAGATCTTGATCGGCACCAATTGTTGCACCTGGAATATTACCGCCAACCGCGTTAACTAAGGCGTCTATTCTCCCCCACTTTTGCAACACTTCATCCTTCGCCCTGGTGACATCCTGTTCGTTCATGATATCTACTTCCACAAATATAGCTTCGCCGCCTAGGGACTCCACTTGCTGAACACGCGCTACACCGATCTGTCCATTACGTCCCAGGATTGCGACCTTGGCCTCTGCCTCGGCTAATGCCTCCACAAATGCCTCACCTAAAATTCCTGTACCGCCCGTAATTACGACTACCTTATCTTTTAATGTAAATGGATTATTATGCATAAATTTTTGATTCAAATTGGTATTTACCCCCAATTTTATTGATAATAACCTTAAATACAAAGAAAAGTAATTGATTTAATTACGATAACGTTTTAGTTACACCACCTATTTTTCATCTCCTTCTGTCATTTCGTCATCAAACAGAATCCGAATAGCAGGTGTATAGGTATCGTTATGCTGACCAGTCTTATTTGCCCAAAAAAAAGCGCATAGAAAAACCAGGGCCAACAACACACTACAACCGATAAGAATATATATTATTTCCATAAGAACTAGAGTTTACGGCGTTTGGCATACCACCTTGTCATAAGACTTGTAAAGGAGATGATGGTTACCGTACTTATTGGCATTAGAATCGCTGCAAATAACGGCGACATAATACCCTGCACTGCAAAGCTCAACCCAATTACGTTATATAATAGTGAAATGCCAAAGCTCATATGTATTACTTTTACCGCATCCTTGCTAAAAGCGAAGAAATCCGGCATTTTTGAAAATGACTCCCCATCGAGTATCGCATCGCAGCCCGGTGAAAAGTTATTGATATCATCGCTTACAGCGATTCCAAGATCAGCCTTGCGCAATGCTCCTGCATCGTTAAGTCCGTCACCAATCATGCAGACATGCTTTCCAACCTCCTGAAAATTTTGAATTGTCTCAAGCTTTTCCATAGGTGATTGATTGAAAAGCAAACTTGCATTTGAAGGAAAAATGAGCTGCAACGCATCCAGGCGTCTATCGTTATCACCAGAGATTAAATGGAGGTGATAATTTACTTTAAAATCTTCAATCAACGCCGAAAGACCATCCCGCCAGGATTGCTCCATAGTAAAGTATCCTTTTAGCTCGCCGCCTATGCGAACAAAAACCACCGACCCATCTGTTTTAATATGTCCAATATCAAGAAAACCTCCGCTACCGATTCTAACTTCATTACCATTTACCTTGGCCTGCATCCCCTTTCCAGGAAATTCCTTAAATTCCTGCACTGCACTAATAGAAGAGACGTTGAGCCACTTGACAATTTCGCGGCTCAATGGATGGCTGGAATTTCTACAAACAGCATTCAGCACCTCTTTGTCGACTGCTGAGAGGCTACCTTCGAAATAAATTGAGGTTGCCTTGGGTGATGATATTGTACCAGTCTTATCGAACACCAAGGTATCAATCGTTGCCATCTGTTCAATGGCAGCAGTATTTTTTACATAGAACTTATTTCGATCAAAAATACTTAACGCCGCAGAAAGGGTAAATGGAGAGCTCAACGCCAACGCACATGGACATGCGATAATCAATACCGCCGTAAAAGCTCCCCAAGCCCTGCTTGCATTTCCATCAACAGCCCAAAATAGCGCTGCCAATAATGCAATAGCCAATAAAACAACAGTAAAATATTTACTTATAAAGTTGACAAAAGTCTGAAAATGTTTGTCATAATCTTTATAATTATCATTATTCCACAATTTTGTCAAATAAGATTGTGAAATAGGTTTGACTACTTCAAGTTCTATCGCTTCGCCGGTTTGACGTCCGCCTGCATAGATAATTTCGCCCAAGGTTTTGCTCATCGGGCTCGATTCTCCGGTCACGAAACTGAAATCGATCGCAGCATCCCCTTTTAAAAGCATCGCATCGGCAGGGATAATTTCGTTGTTGCGAACCAAGATACGATCACCTACACTGACGTCTGCCAGTTGTACGGGTCTGTCGCCAGATTCGGTCAATACGGTTACTGCGACGGGAAAATAACTGCGATAATCCCGTTCAAACGAGATATAATAATAGGTACGTTGTTGTACCCATTTTCCGATCAATATAAAAAACACCAAGCTGCACAGCGTATCCGTAAAACCTGCGCCCGTCTGTGTAACCACTTCAAAAGCAGAACGCAAAAACAATACAAGAATCCCGAGGGCCAACGGCACATCCAAATTCAAACGTCTTTGTTTCAAGCTCAGGTAAGCCGATTTAAAATAGTCCCATGCACAATACAATAAGACAGGAATACCAAAGGCAAGGTTTATATAACCAAAGAAATTGGCATATTCCTTTTCAAAACTCCCCATTCCAAAATAATCGGGAAAGCTGAAGAGCATTGAATTTCCAAAACAGAAACCGGCAACAGCAATTTTTGCGACCAAAGGATTTAGATTATTCTTATTTCCTTCTTTAACAACATCCTGTAAAGTGATTTTAGGATCATAACCTATATTCACCAAAAGATAGACTAAATCTTTCAGTGGTAGTTCATTGTGATTGAATGTAATGCTCGCCTGCTTTTTCATAAAGTCCACACGCGATTGCAACACATGAGGGTTGAGTTTATATAAGTTTTCCAGCAGCCAGATGCAGGAGCTACAGTGAATAGCTGGAATATAAAAAGTGATGATGGTCATCCTATCATCTTTATAATCCACTAATTTACTGGCAATTTCGGGTTCATCCAGATAAGAAAAATCTTCATGCGTAGATTTGTTGGATTTACCAGGATGCTGATTATAGCGATAGTATTGTTGCATGCCACTATCGTTCAGCACCTGATATACAGTCTGACATCCCAGGCAGCAAAAGTCATGATGATCTAACCGATAGCCAGTTTCTTCGATTTTATCACCACAATGGAAACATTTTTCTGCAAGTTGTACTTCTTCCCTAAGCTCTCCCATTCCTTTGTTCTAAATTGCTTGACTAAATAATTGATTTCGTGTCCTTGAGCGCAATAATCGCTGGTCAAAGGCCATGCAGATATTTCTTAAAAAAGATCGGCCGACAACAGTACAGGCTATAAGGTCGCCCGTTATCGTTACCAAACCGTCCGCTACGAGCTCGGATAATTCGTCTTTAATTTGTCCGTTTAACGGCCCACCTTCCTGCAACTGCACTTTACCTTTACACATCATATCTAAGATATAACGTCTTATAATGAGGTCCTCTTCATGGAGTAAATGCCCCTTTACAACGGGCAACTCGCCTGTTTCAATGAGCTTATAATACTCCTCTACCGTCTTTACGTTTTGAGCAAATGCACCCCAGGCGTCACTGATTGAAGAAACCCCTATACCGATGAGCAAGGGGCTAAATCGATCTGCATAGCCCATAAAATTACGGTGCAATCTTTCCTGTTGAAAGGCGACAAATAACTCATCTTCTTTTTTCGCAAAATGATCCATACCGACATCTTCATAGCCATGCGCCAAAATCATTTTTTTCCCAAGATTATAAAGGGCTAATTTGGCAGCACCACTGGGCAGGTCAGCTTCGGTATAATGCCGTTGACCAGGTTTTATCCAAGGCACGTGCGCATAGCTATAGAAGGAAATCCGATCAGGGCTTAGCTGCATCGCTTTTTGTATCGTATCTTCCACTGTAAACAGTGTTTGCTTAGGCAATCCATAGATCAAGTCGAAGTTAATGGAGTCAAATCCAATTTTTCGCGCATTCAACATAACCAACTCCACTTCTTCCAATGTTTGTTGTCTGTTAATCACAAACTGGACAAGAGGATCAAAATCCTGTATACCCAAACTGAGCCGACGGAATCCCAAACTAAATAAAGTTTCTAAATGAGTGACAGTTGTGTTGGCAGGATGAGCTTCAAAGGAGAATGAACTGTCTGGGGCCACATCTGCGAGTTTGAGAATTCCTTCGATAAGCATCTTCAGATTATCCGGGTGAAAAAAGGTTGGTGTCCCTCCTCCCAAATGTATCTCTGCCAACACTGGCCTTTCGCCATTAAATAGAGCGACATACATTTCCCATTCCTTCAAAAGAGATGCGATATAGGGTTCTTCAACACGATGATTTTTTGTGATACGGGTGTTACAGCCGCAATAGGTACATAGGCTTTCACAAAAAGGAAGATGGATATATAAACTAATCCCTTTTTCTTTCGACTGCTGAAATGTCTGGTACACTTGAGCTGTCCAAGCCACTCTAGAAAATGTTTCGTTATCCCAAAAAGGAACAGTAGGATAGCTTGTATAGCGCGGTGCCGCTACGTTATATTTCCGCACCAATTCTTCCATTTTAACCTGCGTTGTCATCATTTTATTTTAGTTTTTTGGCACAGTCGTCTAAACAACAACAGGCTTTTCCCACACATTTTTCTATCCCCCATAGGTTGAGATTCCGAACAGTTTGCTCAGCCAATCCTTTTGGACTTTGATCTTCAAATGGGGCATTGGCAATCTGTATATTCAGATCGCCAGCCTTAGCGAGATCAATATGAGTAGTATCCTTACTTCTGGTCATAATCTTACTGATTCCTAACCCTTTTAAATTAAGTAGCATGCTCTCGTCCAAAATATCGCTCACGGAAATCACTACCGCATCCTTTCCACGCGCATAGTTCTGTGTTTCCGCATTTAACCCATTTGAAATCAAAGTCAAATCATGTTGTTTGGCATTCGCTAGTGCCCAAAACTCTTTTTCAAATGATCTTACATTATATACTACTACTTTCATCCTGATTCTACAATCACCAATTAAGGTTTATCCTAAGAACAAAAGTAAATCATGCATAAGCGCAAAACCATGATACAGCACCACACCTTAAAATGATATTTATCACAATTTGCAAATGCCTCTGACTATAGGCGCTGGTTATAAAGCTTCATTCAGAGCAACGACCTGCCCTTTCAGAAAAAAGGCGTGTTCAGAAAAACTGAACACGCCTTTAAAATATTATTTTTAAATCTCCGTTTCTTTACCTACTGTTTCACATCTCGAAGGTTCCTGATCGAATTGATATATATTTTACCTTTCTCTTTCGATATCAATTTTTCTTCTTTAAAATCTGAAAGCATACGGGAAACTGTTTCATTTGCAGTGCCTGCGATTGACGCCAAACCATCCCTTGTCACATCTATCGAACACGTATTGACGGCATTGATATTGATACCACTTTTCTCGGCAACACTGAGTAGCGCATTGGCGACACGTTTACGAACAGAGTGATAGGCAAACCCGAGTAATTGCTCTTCCTTTTCACGTAAATCGACAGAAAGAAGCTTTATAAACTTACTGGCTATTGCTGGTTTTTTCCAAAGCAACTCCAAAAAACTATCTTTTGGGATCAGTACAATTTCGCTTGGTTCAACCGCTTCAGCATAGTCTTCGTAATTATCATTCAACAAGATAGAGGCATAACCAAAGTAATTTCCCTCAATAAAAATACCTGTAGACAGTTCTCTTCCATCTTTATATGACTTAAAGCTACGCACCTGACCAGATTTCACAAAATAGACATATGTTGGCGAATCATCTTTTTCATAAATAGATTGTTTTTTCTTCACTGTCTTTACACGTGAATTAACAATGAGCTCCTGCAGCAACAGGACTTGCTCTTCGGCGTTCAAACTAAAATCTCCCTCTTGAGGGATATCTGCCGCGAGCTGTTCATGTCTTTTAAGGCGTACATCTATAGCGTTCATCAATTCGACATCATCAAAAGGTTTCGTCAAATAATCGTCTGCTCCCATTTCCATCGCTTTACGCATATCTGCACGCTCCGCTTTTGCAGTTAAAAAAATGAATGGGATTTTAGCTGTACTTTCAATTTTACTTAGCATAAATAACACCCCATATCCATCCAGCTCGGGCATCATGATGTCGCAGAGAATCAAATCAGGAATATGCCTGGTCGCCAGGTCAACTCCAATACGTCCATTTTCGGCCGTAATGACATCATACCTACCTGTCAACTCCAATATTTCGGTAGTTCCCTCCCGGATGTCAATATTATCTTCAATAATTAGAATTGTCTTTTTATTTCTCATCTGCAATTAATTATTCTATCGTCTTTATGTTTGAAACGTTTATGCCTCGTTTTATTACCAACTCCACTTTACCTAAAACTCACCCGGAATGAGGTTCCCTTATGCACTTCAGACTCAAATTCCATCTGACCTTCCATGAGTTCTATATACCTTTTTACGATATTCAGTCCTAATCCGGTTCCCGGGATGTTACCTGTGTTATGTGCTCGAAAAAATGGCTCAAACAAATGAACCTGATCTTCTTCGGGTATTCCAATACCGTTGTCCTTTACTGATATTAAGCAACCTTCCTCGTCGATACACGTTGTAAACTCAATTAATGTATCCTCTCCTGAATATTTGATCGCATTGGAAATGAGGTTGACCAAAGCATTTTTCAACAAATTAGAGTCTAAGGTAAAGTGCCCGATTTCTCCGGTATGCTGATATACAATATGCTGATTTTTTTTACAGATCAACTGCATTTCTTCGGTGATTTCCTCAGCTAATTCGACCAAATTAATATACTGCTTATTTACCACAACAATACCAGTTTCGAGCTTTTCAAGGGAAAGAAAATCATTCAGAATACTGGTCAGCAATTGTACGGCCCCTTTGATCTTATTCGTATGTTTAATGATATTAACTTTATCATCCGGTCTTTCGGCATATTTTTCGATCAGAGAAGCCGACAGTTGAACGGAACTCAAAGGTGTTCGAAACTCATGCGAAGCCATTGACACAAAGCGAGATTTTAGCTGACTTAGTTCAATTTCTTTTTCCAGCGATTTAGAAACTTCTGCTTTGGCCTTTTCCAGTTCGGAAACTAAAGATATCAGATCACTCGTACGTTCGCTAACTTTATTCTCAAGTTCAACCGCATGCTGTCTAAGCATATCCTCGGCAGCTTTCTCACGCGTTAGGTCATGAATAAATCCAGTAAAGATATTTTTATCCTTCAACCAGACTTCACTGACAGCCAATCGGAATGGAAATGTTTCGCCATTCTTTTTAAGCCCCATCACTTCGCGCCCAATCCCAATAATTTTTTTGTGGCCGGTAGTCTGATAGTTATGAATATAGGTATCATGATTACCGCGATCTGGCTCGGGCATCAGCATGGAGACATTGTGGCCAATCACCTCGTCTGCCTGATATCCAAACAGTTCCAGGGCAGCAGGGTTAATGCTTTCTATATTTCCCCTGTTGTCTATGGTAATAATGCCATCAATTGCATGATCAATTATAGCAGCTAACAGCCTTCCGCTTTCCATGATTTTATATTACTTTACCAGTTTTTTGTATTTAATGCGGTGTGGTGTCACGTCACCGATACGTTTTTTCCGGTTTTCTTCATACTCGGTGTAGTTACCCTCAAAGAAATATACCTGTGAATCACCTTCAAAAGCGAGAATATGAGTACAAATACGATCCAGAAACCATCTATCGTGTGAAATCACTACCGCACAGCCGCCAAAGTTCTCTAATCCTTCCTCTAAGGCACGCAGTGTATTCACATCGATATCGTTCGTAGGCTCATCGAGCAAGAGTACATTGGATCCTTCTTTTAATGTGATCGCCAAATGTACACGATTCCTTTCCCCACCAGAGAGCACACCTACTTTCTTCTGCTGATCAGCACCATTAAAATTAAATTTCGAAACATAAGCTCTCGAATTCACGGGGCGGTTACCCAACATCATATTGTCGCTGCCTCCTGTAATATTTTCCCAAACTGATTTTTCAGGGTCGAGGTCGTGGTGCATTTGGTCCACATAGCCCAATTTCACTGTTTCTCCCACCTTGAAAGAACCCGTATCTGGCGTTTCCTGTCCTGTAATGAGGCGGAACAAGGTCGTTTTACCCGCTCCATTTGGTCCAATAATCCCAACAATACCCGCGGGCGGCAACATAAAACTTAAATTTTCAAATAAAATACGATCACCATAAGCTTTAGAGATATTCGTTGCCTCAATGACCGAGTTACCCAGACGTGGTCCTGGAGGAATAAACAATTCCAATTTTTCTTCACGTTCTTTGGTCTCTTCGGAGGCTAATTTTTCATAGTTATGCAATCTAGCTTTTGATTTGGCATGACGAGCTTTTGGTGCCATACGAACCCATTCAAGCTCACGTTCGAGCGTTTTTTGCCGTTTTGTTTCTTGTTTTTCCTCCTGCGCCAGACGTTTTGCTTTTTGATCTAGCCAAGAAGAATAATTTCCTTTCCAAGGAATTCCTTCGCCACGATCCAATTCAAGGATCCATCCGGCAACATTATCCAAGAAATAGCGGTCGTGGGTAACGGCAATAACAGTTCCTTTATATTGTTTTAAGTGTTGTTCTAACCAATCGATTGATTCCGCATCCAAGTGGTTGGTCGGCTCGTCCAGTAACAGCACATCCGGTTCCTGCAACAATAAACGACATAACGCTACACGTCTACGTTCACCACCTGACAAATTGACAATCTTCGCATCGGGTTCAGGACAACGTAAGGCATCCATAGCTCTTTCCAATTTTGAATCAATTTCCCAAGCGTTGGTGGCATCAATTTTATCTTGAAGTTCTCCTTGTCTCGTCAATAACCTGTCCATCTCATCGGCATTTTCATACACCTCTGGTAGGCCAAATTTCTCATTGATATCTTCGTATTCTTGTAATATTGCTGTAATTTCGGCAACACCTTCCTGTACCACTTCAAGCACAGTTTTTTCTAGATCCAATTGCGGCTCTTGTGCCAAATAACCCACAGAATACCCCGGGGAGAATACCACCTCGCCCTGATAAGATTTATCCAATCCAGCGATTATTTTCAATAGGGAAGATTTACCTGATCCGTTCAAACCAATCACGCCAATCTTGGCACCATAGAAAAAAGATAAATAGATATTTTTTAACACTTGTTTTTGAGGCGGATAGATTTTGTTGACACCCGCCATCGAAAAAATGATTTTCTCGTCTGACATAAAATTTAAAAAAATTCGAAAACTCTTGTTATATTAACATACAAATGTAATCTTTTATACTGACATTTTGGACGTATAACGGTCATGGCTTAATTGTTGATGACATTATTTAAAATAAATTTAAGGTTTAAAATGCAGAATTTACTACATTTATATATCCTTAATATAAAACAGAAAGGTATTCAATGGAAGCAAAATTTTCACCGCGCGTAAAGGATGTCATATCGTACAGTAGAGAGGAAGCTTTGAGATTGCGTCACGATTATATAGGAACAGAGCATTTATTGCTCGGTTTAATTCGTGAAGGCGATGGAATGGCGATAAAAATCCTTAAAAACATAGGCATTGACACGACAGCACTACGTCAATCTGTGGAAGACGCAGTGAAGGGAGCATCAGTTTCACGCGCTCCTATTGGCAACATGCCATTAACAAAACAGGCTGAAAAAGTTTTGAAGATTACTTATTTGGAGGCTAAAATATTCAAATCGGATATCATCGGAACGGAGCACCTATTATTGGCTATCTTACGAGATGAAGATAATATCGCTTCTCAGATTTTACAACAATACAATGTGACTTACGACATCTTCAAATCTGAAGTGGAGCAAAATAGAACCACCATTAAGGATGAGGCTCCGGGCTCTCCTACAGGCGATGATGATTTTGCTGAGGATGATCAGTATGTCCAACCTAAAAAGGTTTCGGATATCAAATCTAAAACTCCAGTATTGGACAACTTTGGCCGCGACTTGACCAAAGCTGCCGAAGAGGGTAAATTAGATCCTATTGTAGGTCGCGAAAAAGAAATTGAGCGTGTTTCTCAAATTTTATCCCGACGCAAAAAGAACAATCCCCTATTGATCGGTGAACCCGGAGTAGGTAAATCGGCGATTGCGGAAGGTCTTGCTCTTCGGATCGTTCAACGAAAGGTATCACGTGTATTATTCAACAAGCGGGTCGTCACATTGGATCTCGCATCCTTGGTTGCTGGCACAAAATATCGTGGTCAGTTTGAAGAGCGTATGAAAGCGGTCATGAACGAACTGGAAAAATCACCGGATGTCATTTTATTTATCGATGAGATTCACACGATAGTAGGTGCAGGTGGAGCTTCAGGATCGTTAGATGCTTCCAACATGTTTAAACCGGCTTTGGCAAGAGGCGAAATTCAATGTATCGGTGCAACAACATTAGACGAATACCGTCAATACATTGAAAAAGATGGTGCTTTGGACCGTCGTTTCCAACGCGTAACCATTGAGCCGGCTACACATGACGAAACGGTTGAGATATTGAACCGTATCAAAGAGAAATATGAAGATCACCACAATGTGACTTACACGCCCGAAGCTATTGAAGCCTGTGTATCGTTAACAACCCGTTATATTACGGATAGGTTTTTACCAGACAAGGCAATCGATGCTTTAGACGAAGCTGGCTCTCGTGTGCATTTGAATAACATACATGTACCACAATCTATTATCGACATTGAAAATAAAATTGAAGAGGTCAAATTAGAGAAAAACAAGGTTGTTCGGAGTCAAAAATACGAAGAGGCAGCGAAGTTGCGTGATACAGAAAAGAAATTGATCGAAGAGCTTGAGAAAGAGAAAATAGCTTGGGAAGAAGAAACAAAATCTAAACGTTATACTGTTTCAGAGGAAAATGTTGCTGAAGTAGTGGCGATGATGACCGGTATTCCTGTGCAACGTGTTAGTCAGTCTGACGGTCAGAAACTGTTGAATATGGCGGAGCTGATGAAGGGAAGAATTATTGGTCAGGATGATGCTGTAGGAAAATTGGTGAAAGCAATCCAACGTACACGTGCAGGCTTGAAAGATCCTAAAAAACCAATTGGCTCCTTTATCTTCTTAGGTCCTACTGGTGTTGGTAAAACAGAATTGGCTAAAGAATTAGCCCGCTTTATGTTCGATACGGAGGATGCGCTTATTCAAATCGACATGAGTGAATACATGGAGAAATTTGCAGTCTCCCGCTTAGTTGGAGCGCCTCCAGGATATGTTGGATATGAAGAAGGTGGACAATTAACGGAAAAGGTACGTCGTAAACCTTATGCAGTCGTCTTACTGGATGAGATTGAGAAAGCGCACCCCGATGTTTTTAACCTTTTGTTACAGGTATTGGACGAAGGCCAATTAACCGACAGCTTAGGCCGCAAAGTGGACTTTCGAAATACCATTATTATTATGACGTCTAATATTGGTGCACGCCAATTGAAGGAATTTGGTCAAGGTGTGGGTTTCACTACTGCTGCAAAGTCACAACAGTCGGATGCACATTCTCGTGGAGTAATTGAAACAGCTCTGAAAAGAGCCTTTGCTCCAGAATTCTTGAACCGTATTGATGATGTGATTGTATTTAACTCATTGACGAAGGAAAATATCTTCAAAATCATCGATATTGAATTGAAGTCATTATTCAAGCGTATCGCAGATTTGGGTTATACCATCAATTTGACGGATGAAGCAAAAGATTTCATTGCGGATAAAGGTTATGACAGTAATTTTGGAGCACGTCCATTAAAAAGGGCAATCCAAAAGTATTTGGAAGACCCAATTGCGGAAGAAATCCTAAAAGGAACTGTACAAACTGGTTCGGTGTTGACGGTGAGCATTAATCCTGAAACGAAAGATATTGAGGTATCTAGTTCAGATTCTAAGTCTTCAAAAGATACTGCTGAGAAGTAAGCTATAGTCGTATCTAAAAATAATTTTATAAAAATGCACCTTTATGGTGCATTTTTTGTTATAAACAAAGTTGACGTTAAACTATCGAACCATTTTATCGTCATATAATAAAAAATCTCACAAATAACACAAACAATATGAAAAGACTTTTATTCGCAGCATTACTTGGAACCGCAGCTTTGGTTTCATTTTCTTCTTGTAAGAAGGAGTACGTTACCAACTATCTGCCTGGAGTTAGTTATGTAACAGCAGTTCCTTCAAACGGCTGGGTTAGAGACAGCAATAATCCATATAACTTTCGCCATGAGCTTAAATTTGATGAATTGGACGCTAAATATTTTGACTATGGCCATGTAGGAGTCGCTATAACCTTCAATTATGATCCAAGTAAAGGTCATGCAACGTCTTATACAAACATTCCCGCTGAATACATAGGAAATTACAGTTATACGATAGATTATGAAGTAGGCTTTGTAATCATATATGCTTCTTATGTTGGTACTCCTCCTGTCACTGGCGCACCACTTCCCCCTCCAAATATGTATGCTAAAATTACATTGACAGATGCTGATAATGGTGGAAACTAAACAAAGAAGGTCTTATAAAATTAAGACCTTTTTTAGCATCTAACTATTTAGAACTGATTAATGTCAGATGATCAGTTCTATTTTACCCCTTCAACAACAACTCGGCATGTTCCAGCGCAGCATCCGTTGGATTGGCCCCGCTGAGCATCTGCGCTATTTCAGCAACCCTACCCGCAGTATTCAATCGAACAATGTTGGATATTGTCCGATTGGCTTTATCTTCTTTGTACACTTTATAATGCGCAGCACCTTTAGCGGCAATCTGGGGTAAATGTGAAATAGCAATGACCTGCATATTCTCCGCTAGACTTTCCATTACTTCACCCACACGCAACGCTACCTCACCAGAGATTCCGGTATCGATTTCATCAAAAATAATAGTCGGCAAGGCTGAAGTTTTGGCAACTAATGATTTTATGGCTAACATTACCCGTGAAAGCTCACCTCCAGAGGCCACCTTATGGATGAATTGCATTTCCTGCCCTTTATTGGCAGAGAACAAAAATTGGATAGCATCCATTCCGGATTCCCGCATCTCTTCTTCCTTTAAGGGCTCTAAATTAATTTGAAGACGTGCATTGGGCATTCCCACATTTGCTAAGGTAGCTTGCACTTCTTTTGCGATTAACGCCAACACTTTGCTCCTGCTTACTGATAGCTCCCTAGCATTTTTCTGAGCAATGTTCAATTTAACGACTACCTCTTTTTCCAGCCGCTCCAATTGCTCATCGGAAGAATTTATGGCCATCAACTTGGACTCAAGCTCATCCCTGAGCCGAATAAGCTCCTCAACGGAGTCCACATGATGCTTCTTCTGCAATGAATAGAGTAAGCTCAGTCGCTCGTTAATTTCCAACAAAGTGCCCTCGTCGATTTGTGTCTCTTCTTCAAGCGCACTTAACTCTGCGGCAACGTCCTTGAGCTCAATCCATGTGCTCTTTAACCGCGCAGCCAAATCTGCTGTTTCAGGAAGAAATGAAGTGATACCTTCCACTTGGTTCATAGCGTCCTTCAAACGGCTTAAAACAGCCGTATCATCATTTTCCAATAGCTGCGATGCACCGGTTAGCGCGCGCTTAATATCTTCTGCATTTTCCAATTGGCGCTGTTGTATTTCAAGCTGCCCCTGTTCATCTGACACCAATTGCGCTGCATCAAGTTCATCAAATTGGAACTGAAAATAATCTTGTTCTAATGCAGCCTTTTTTACCAGCTCCTTAAATTCTTCGAGTTCCTTTTTGGCTTTCTTATAAGCAAAGAAACTATCTCGATAATCTTGCTTTAATGCAAATGTGCCCGCGACACTGTCGACCACTAAAAATTGGAACTGTTCTGTATTGATCTGCAATGTTGCATGCTGAGAATGTACATCGATCAATTGTTCACCCAACTGCTTGAGAATAGTTAGGGTAACGGGAGAATCATTAATAAATGCTCGGGATTTACCATCTGGAGTGATTTCTCTTCGAATAATGGTATGATCTGCATAGTCTAGGTCATTTTCTTCGAAAAAATTGAGTAATTTGTAGGAACCTATTTTAAATTCTCCCTCAATCACACACTTCTTCGTTGGATCGAAAAAGTACTTTCCCTCTACTCTATTTCCTAAAATTAACGATAGGGCTCCCATAATAATGGATTTACCAGCCCCAGTCTCCCCGGTAATCATATTCAAACCTTTGTCGAACTGGATTTCCAACTCGTTTATAAGCGCATAATTTTTAATATGTAAGGTATCCAGCATATTTTTAAAGGTCTTATTACAGTTTGGAGGAAATACCTTTCCTCATCATTTTGCATGTTAACATGACTTTTTCTACAGGTAATTTACCTAAAAATCAGACGATTTCAATACATTTTATTAAAAACATAGCTCCTCTGATCTATTGACATATCCGCACGTAACATTTACAAATACTAAATACTAAAAATAATATCATTTTTCCAAATTTAAAACTACTTTTTTTAGTAAAACAATTCTATTTTTGACAAAAGAATGTCGACATGCGCTTTATTAACATGAATAAATTCCTATTTTTATGTCATGCAAGATTATAGTGCTACACTAAGAAAATACATGCCCGAAGAAGCTGCTCCAATCATATCCAAGTGGATTAATCATACGCAGTGTTTATTTAAGATCTCTCGTTCCAGGAGTACCAAGCTAGGAGATTACCGCGCTCCGTACAGAGGAAGCCCGCACCGTATCTCGGTTAACCATGACTTAAACTCTTATTCATTTTTGATTACGACGATTCACGAATTTGCACATTTACAAACGTGGAATAAACATCAGCATCGTGTCAAGCCACACGGTACGGAGTGGAAAAATAATTTTAAGGAACTAATGAGACCATTTCTAGAACTGAATATTTTCCCAACCGACATTAGCCAGGCGATTCACCGCTATATGGAAAACCCCGCAGCATCGAGCTGCACGGACCTCCACCTGTTTCGTACCTTAAAGTTATATGACAGCGTCAAAAGCAGCGCCCTTACGGTAGAATCCTTAGAGGATGGGCACTTCTTTAAATTAAAAAATGGGCGTTCATTTCAGCGTATTGAAAAAATAAGGAAACGTTATAAATGCATGGAATTGACCAGCAAGCGTATGTACCTATTCCATCCAATTGCGGAGGTATTTCTGTTGGAACAATGATTTTTAACAAATACATTCAATATATTTTTATCTTTGCTAACTTAGGAAATAATTAAAGAGAGCTTTTATGTTACATTTACACTCGACTATAGCAATTGTCTTATTGCTAGCCCTGGTGATATCGATCGTGATCACCCTATCAAACTATCTAGGCAACAAACCGTACAACCGTAAAATTGCTTTATTGGGTTTCATCGCATCGCATATTCAATTAGTGGTGGGATTGATTTTATTCTTTTATTTAAAGTACCCTTCGATGATCTCTGGTGCTGTAATGAAAGATCCTTCGTTACGATTTAAAATCATCGAACACCCATTGACCATGATTATTGCTATTGTATTGATCACCATTGGTTATTCTAAAGCTAAAAAGATTGAAAATGCAAAAAAAGCAAATCAAACCGTTTTGATTTTCTTCATCATCGGTTTAATCTTGATGCTTGCTCGTATTCCTTGGTCTACCTGGTCTCTTTTCGCTTAATAGCACGCGACACACGATATAAAAAAAGCCTTCCAAATTGGAAGGCTTTTTTTATATATGATATTTGTATTTGACAATCCACCTGTATTGTTAACGTCCTAGATCATTTGCTTTATACGTCACAAAAAAAGCCTCAGTAAACTGAGGCTTTAGATATCTTCGCTGAGTAGTAATTAGTCACGGTTTTTTCCAAATCCCAAAATTCCGAACACGGTTTTGAAAGCGATAAGTGCGCCTACGATCATGGAGATGTTAGCTATCGCGGAAAACAAAAATGTTTGTTGACCCATAGACGTACAAACATCCGGTACAAAACGGATAAATGTACCTATTAAACCTAAAGCGATCGCTACTACCAATGTTTTGTAGTAATGTGTTTGATTCGCATTATTATCAGTTGTCTTTGGACCTCTTGGTTGTACAGTTTCTGCCATTTCAATTTCGATTTTATTCGATACAAATGTACAAAATAATCTATGTTAGAAAAATAAAAATTAAAAAAGCAGCGATCATCAATTATTCAGTATATTTCTGTTCATATTTTTCTATTTTTCGCCTGTAATCATGCGGATGCTCTTTCGTAATATGATATCCACCACAGTGTATGCAACCGTACGTATAGCGTTGCTTTGGCTTTCCTGCCCCACTGCCATATCGGTGCTTCCTTCGATTTTTTCCCCGTAGCCACTTCTTATAGCACCATTTTAACCAATGAATAAAAAAGCTTGCTTCGCTCCTACTATTAAAACGCACCTTTCCGGTTGCGCGACATTTACGTCGCTCAATCAAGCTATTGATTTCAAATTTTCCCATATCATTTATTCTGAAAAAGGAGAAGGCACACGCATCATATGGAAGAAGAAAAATGCGCGGAAAGGCAGCACCCGAAAAACTGACAGACCTCTGCTCGAACTTCTTAAAACTTGGATAGAACAAAGCTATTTTGACAGACAAGTTAATGCCTTGGAAATTTTCAAAAGGCTTAAAGCAGAATTAAGCATTAAATTTAGAGTTAGCGACATTGAAAAGTGCATGAAGATTCTATGTGGTAGCCGTCAAGCTCTACTGCAGAAAGATTCTATTGATGGAGTGCTGAGGTATTGGAAGGAAGAACTCTAAAAGAAGTGATGTGACAGTTCAATTTACAATACCATTTTATCGGCTAGAATTAAGCGAATTAAAATCATTTACTTTATTTTCTTATCAAAAAATTGTATTTTAATCATAAATTATATCCCCATGAAACGCCTATATATCTTATTTAATTTGTTATTTTTATTTTCTATAACAGTGACAGTAAAAGCTAGGATCTCCTACCATAGAAACTATCCTAACCATTTAACTGACACACTTTCTGATGATATCCGAAAGTATATTACACAATTAGCTGTTTCGGAAGGCTTAGATAAAAGCTCCATTAAAATAAAAACTGATAGCTGGGGAGAGGTAACCGTTTCAGACAACTGGGGTAAAAGTATCAAATACAGCAAAGACCACTGGAACGGATATACAAAAACGGATAACAACGGACTTAAAACATCAGTAAAACAGGATCTTTCCGGCAATATAGTCGTAAAATATAACGAAGGAAAGGAAAAAACGGTCAGGAAAAATATAAGTGGAGATTTTGATATTCCAGATTGGAGTCCGTCCACTAACTTCATGAATACCCTTGAAAATTTGAAGATCCGTGACAGCCACGGCAACCTCACTACTATTTCAAAAAACATCTTCGGCGGTTTAGATATCAGTGATGCGAGTGGCAACCACGCCACTGTATCTAAAAATGTTATAGGTGGCTTAGACTTTCATGACAGCCAAGGAAATAGTAGTCGTATATCAAAGGATGTTCTAGGAAACCTGACAATTGAAAATAACACGGGTAAAAGCACAACCATTATAACAGACATATTGGGCGGCAAAACAGTTGAAGACAACAAAGGGAGCGGTGTTTCTGTAAGAAAGTATATATTTGGAAATTATGAAGCCAGCGATAACAATGGAAACCATGCGTCCATAAAAAAGGATATCTTTGGAATAGTAATTATGGATGATCCAAAAGGTATTTTGGAAACTGTAAAACTTCAGCTAATCGAAGATTTAATGCAGGAGTAAAGTCAGCATAAACAATTTCAATAAACCTAAAAGCAATTATGAATGATACACAAGATTTATATTTATCAAAAGACATTTTACCCATATTTGATTATACATTAAACTCAGATAGTCATTCGGCGCTCTACAAACTTCTACAAAATCCATTATCATCTATCTCCCAAATCAACGATAGACAAACAATCCTAAAACAAATTATTTTGTCCATATCACGCGGGAATGACTACTATTACACTAAAATTGAGTATGCAGATTCACATAAGTTCTTATGTCATTTCCCACTAGAGTACCTAAAAAAAGTTGATTTTCTGACTTACAAAGTCAAAAAACGTAAGAGCAACATCTTACTTGGCGAGTATGCGCAACTAATTAACTTCTTATCCAAGCTTGAAAATGATCTCACAGGAAATATTGACCTGAATGAATTTCCCCATAAATATCAAGAGGATCTTAGGTTTGTCATAAACTATCTCCACTCCTTCAAACTTCGACACTTTACATCCAAAATCCGTAAAGGTACACTAGGCTATATTTCCATCCAGGAGCTAAACGCTATTGTTTCTGAAAACCGTAAAAATGGTGATACGCTTTTATTTTTTGAGAAACTAGCTCTTTTAGAAGCTTATTTTTCAATCGGGAAAGCAATTTATAAAAACAATTTTCAGTTCGCTACAATGAATGAATATTGTTTTCAACTCACAGAACTATATCACCCATTGCTATCTAATCCTGTAAAAAATGATATCGTTATAAACAACAATATCGTACTTATTACAGGTGCAAACATGTCCGGAAAATCAACACTGCTTAAATCCATCGGCTTATGCGTTTACTTGACTCATTTGGGATCAGCTATGCCTGCCAGCGCTGGAACCATTCCTTTTTATGATAATGTATCGATTCAAATTAATCACAGCGATGATCTAAAAAATGGTTATAGTCATTTTATGAAAGAAATTATCAAATTGAAAAACGTTGTTCATCAAGCGCATGAGGGTAAACGATGTTTCGCCATTTTCGACGAGCTATTTAAGGGGACCAACTATGAAGATGCATTGGTTATAAGTGTAAAAACGATCAAGGGTCTTCAAAAGTTTGTTACTTCTACATTCTTTATCTCTACTCATATAATTGAATTACGGCAAAAAATTGCAGAAGCCTACGTCCAAGTGAGCCCATACTATATAGACTGCAAGATTGTCGAAGAGACGCCATCTTTTTCCTATGTATTGAAAACAGGATGGTCTAATCTGCAAATAGGTCAATTATTATTCAACAAAGAAGGACTAAATAGTCTTTTAGATTGACAAGAACATCCATTGATTGACAGAGAGTGAGGGATTACAAAAATTACAGCTATTATGAGTTATTTTAATAGTGAAGAGGAATAAAATAAATACAGATGCTATTACAATTAAAAATACAGATTAAAGGGATAACAAAACCACCAGTGTGGCGAAAGTTATTAGTTCCCGATTATTTCACGTTTGACCGTTTACATCAAGTGATACAAGAAGCATTTGGCTGGCAAAACTATCACCTTTATCAGTTTTCGCCGAAAGGTTTTGGATCATATCCTGAGATTGCCATAATTGACGAAGAGTGGGACGAAGGAAATACCGAAGATGCCGAATTGTTAATATTGAAAGACATTTTAAATCAGACAGGGCAAAAGTTCACCTACATCTATGATTTTGGTGATAGCTGGACACATCAAATTGTGGTCGAGGACATTCTAGACAAGCATGTATTAAAAGCGGAGTTACTGGAGGGAAAAGGTGCTTGCCCACCGGAAGATTGCGGAAGTACTTGGGGATATCAAAATGTAAAGGATGTCATGAAAGATATACACCATGAAGAACATGATGAGATGCGAACCTGGCTCGACTTAGAAAAAGGTGAAAAATGGGATCCGAACTACTTTGATCTCCAAGCTGCAAAGAAGAGAGTAGCAGCGGTATAGTGTTGCATTTTAAAAATATATAATGCTCGTTGTAAATTTACTCATCGCCAACCTTACTCACAAAACTTTCCAGTTCTTTGTTCACCTCATCCAGCAACTGTTGCTCTGTAGGCAAGTAAAGCTCATATTGACTGGCAACGATTTGTTTTTGGTCTTCGGGAAGGGTAAATTTCACAAGGGTAAATTTCACAACCGCATCGTTTTTACTCGCACAGAGTAAAATGCCGATCGTGGGATGTTCATATGGAAGCCTTTCAATGCGATCATAGTAATTGACATACATCTGCAATTGACCAATGTCCTGATGGGTTAATTTGTGAGTCTTGATCTCAATGATCACAAAACTTTGCAATAGACGGTTGTAAAAGACCAGATCAACAAAAAACTCATCACCTTCTATATGGATGCGTTTTTGTCTGGCCACGAAGGAGAAGCCATTCCCTAATTCGAGAAGGAATTCTTGAAGATGAACAATAATGGCGCCTTCAAGATCTTTTTCATAATAAGCGCTTTCCCGTTTCAACCCTAAAAACTCCAGTACCATTGGATCTTTGATAATTTCCTTGGCATCAGAAGGCATCTTTTCCTTTTTGGCTACAGCCAATACACTTTCCTTATCGTTACTAAGCAGCAGGCGTTCATATAGACTGGTATTGATCTGCCGCTCAAGCTGGCGGACTGTCCAATTATTCTTTATGGTTTCGGCAATATAAAACTCCCGTTGTTCCTCGCTATTAAGACTTAAAAGCAGCTTATACTGGCTCCAACTCAATTGCGTCCACAGTGTAGACACAATTGGAAATGTGCGATAAAATTGGCGGCACCAATTTAGCTGTCTATACGAAAAACCACTACCAAACTCAGGCTGCAACTCCGCTGAAAGATATTTTATGATGTATTTCCCATAGTCCGCTCTATCCTTACCTTCCTGCTCCTGTTCAAAAATACGTTGGCCGATATGCCAGTACATCAACGTACGCTGATGGTCGACAGCACGAATGGCATTGTCTTTGGACTGGGAAATAATCGCTTTTATATCGGATACTAAAGTTTGATCTGTTAACATAATTGCCTGTTTAATTGGTACGACTTCTGTAAGTAACAATACAAAGGTAGCTAAACCTTATTAAAATACTAAATATTTTAGTATTTATTTTAAAACAAATCACCTTATGTTATCCGACTTTAAGTCCTCACCTCTCCGCAACGATCAATCGTAAGACCAAACTCATTTATTTAAATACTCCAATGCTTTTTCCATCACCTCATCCTTACCTTCGCGAATCCCCTTTATACTCGGCTTGACAATTTCATCAATTTTAATACCGACACGCTGAGTTTCACGCTGATCAGGGTAATATACACCCAGTCCCGAAAGCATTGTCCTTTGATTACCTGGTAAATCAATGGAACTGACATTGCCATCAGCACCCGCTGTCTGTGATCCGAAAACCTTGACATTAGCAGCTGCCTGATAAGCCATCACATGATATTCCGCAGAACTCTGCGTATCCTCATTGACCAGAATAGCCACCTTACCTTGATAACAATCATTGGCATTCTCCCCAACTTGTAATGGGCTGCTCATTACAAAAGTTCCAGGATATTGAAGACTCGTACTGGTAAAACGAACGAAATCAGTAGGCTTGGTCAACAACAAGGGTGTAAGCTTGAACACTAAAAAATCACCGGGATAATTGCGATCATCAATCACAATACCTTTTACCTTACTCCAGTTTAACCTATTATCTGTAATCATTTTACCACGCAATAAACTATGATTAATATATAGAATATTATTATCCAGCATCTTAAAAGCTACAGTATCTTTTGGCGCAGGTTTAATTTGGCTAGCAGACATCGCAACAATATTTACTGTAATAGGTTCGCCATCACGCACTATTTCACAGGCTACAAGCTCGCTACTGCTTGTCACAAGCTTTCTAGCAAGATCGCGGTTGGCCACAGCTTCATTCGGTGTGCTCATATAAGCCCATAGTGAATCTCTGATTTCTTCAATCTTTTTATGTTCCTTACTGATGAGCACATCTCCTATGCTAAGTTTATCTCCAGATTGCTCACTCTCAAAGACTTTAGTCACCACGGCTTTTCCCTCTATTATTCGGATCTCTATTGGCATACGGTACTTGCCATAATAATTTATCAGCCCTTTCGGCGTGCTCCAAAGTCCGGTATGTGCATCTTTTACTTGAGATATCATCTTGAGAAGTGAAAGTCCATAAGAACGATCATCCCGACTAAGGATCATTTCGGGCACAGCGGCTTTTAAAACCGCTTCCCATTTCGGGTCCGTCAGGTGTTTATAAGGAGAAAAATACTCGATCATATTCCAGAAGCGAAAAAGCGTTAACAACCGAAATCCCACGTCCGCTGATAATACATTTTCATATTTTTTCTCGTTCTTGAAAAGCACATTACCTGCGCCACCAGTAAAACCAAAGTAGTGATGCTGATCGAAACTGCTGTAACGAATACGCTTCAGTTTATCTTTAAGATCATCATTAAATGGAAGCTCATCGATCCAGCTATAATCTATTTCGTGAACGACGTTTTCAAGCAGTGGCTTAGCGTAGTTAGCCGTCGTACCGACACTGTCTAACAGCGCAGCATAATGTGCCTCAACAGATTTATTATCTTTTGCCATAATAACAGCATTTATAGACTTAAATAACTGTTGATCCCAATCATACTTCCCTTGCGCTATCGCTGGATGCCTATATTTCAGAAAACCCCATATTCGTCCCAGATCCACTAAGCGTTGATCAATCTTGGGCGTACTATTAAAGTCAGATATCCCCGAACTTGCAGGTTCACTGATTTCTTTCGCAAATGGCACAAACATTCCCGCTTCCTTGGTAATATCCTTACCATCTACAGTAATGAGCACATCATCAACCCACATATTACCTTCTCCAGAAAGAAAAAATGCAATGGAGATCCCTTCCGTCTGGTTTGGCACCAATTTAGTTTTCAGCTTAATATTTTCCCAGTTTTTTGTCCCATTCATTTGGCGGTTAGCCATATTATCGAAAAAGATTTCGGGATCTATCCGTAACATCATCGACGCATAAGATCCCGCGATGACGTTCTCGCGCTTAATCATCGCAGACACTTCAATGGAATCGCCCTTTAAATTTGATGGTAACCACATCATAATTCCTCCGAAAGCGCTGTTCTTTTTTAGACTTTCAATCCGAAGCGCTCCTTTTGCACTATAATATGTATTTTGGTCTATACTACTTTTAAAAACCGTCGTATCGCCTATCTTGAACCATGGAGCAGTAATCGGTTGATCAAATGAAAAGTTAAAATTTTGTTGACTAAAGACAGGAGTGGCTACTGCTATTAGAAAAACAATAAGGAAAATAAATAGGCTGTTAGATTTCATAATTGAAAATTTTCCTTAAATTAATCAATTAATGAATTATTAACAAAACCTTTCTCACTTTTGCACGACACTATTTTTCTATTTTCCTTGCGACATTTTTAGATGTTCAGTTCGTAATGTATTTTGCATCATGTTTTACCATAAAGGGGAAAAACATGATGCGCTCTTCGCTACCCATTCAGCATCTTTACCGCGAGTATATGTTTACATAGCCCCCTCTTTCCCTGATGATTAGTAAACCAGTTACAGGTACATTGAAACTTATCGCCCTGTATAATGACAGTATGTTGCACACCGGATCCATCCACTCTCGCCTCGATATAATCCGTTGTATTCTTGACAAACTGTACACCTGCTGTCGCAACAAGTTTTTTCGCATTTTTTAACCGCGGATTCAAGGCTAAAATACGTTCCATCTTAAAAGGCAATCGTCTATAATAATGCTGATGACTATGTAAATCATAACCTAACAACCCGATGGAAGATAATGATGCCGAGAGCGTATCCATCGTATCGAAGTCGACATCATGCTCAATGGAAAGCATTGTTGGGTCAAATAGTTCGTTGGATTTAAGCAATCCATTCACGGCGTGGACCCATTCATCAGGAACGGCCTTAATCATATTTTCCAACACATTACCTTCACCCGAGAATCCGCGATAGCTATCCGGTGACAAAGCCAGAGTCAGTCTCATCTTACCAAAGTCGGCAACAAAAGCCGCGC
Source organism: Sphingobacterium sp. UBA3549 (assembly GCF_002376635.1). NCBI lineage: Bacteria > Pseudomonadati > Bacteroidota > Sphingobacteriia > Sphingobacteriales > Sphingobacteriaceae > Sphingobacterium > Sphingobacterium sp. UBA3549. The sequence goes on from NZ_DFOE01000008.1 coordinate 27,079, forward strand.
TCTCACCTCCTTTTTCCTGATAAACAAGTAACCTGTCGGCATAGGTCACCAACCCCTCCAATAGGCGCAATCGCTGAATACCACCAATACGTACCGCATCGCCTGTACTTATGGGTGAAAAGACAAATCGGTTAGCCCTTTTCGTCAAATAGAACTCCCCTTTCACATTCCCTTTGGGAATGCCCTGAAATAATTGGATAAGCTGAATTTTATTTAATTCAAACTGAAGCTCCATACCCGCCAGATATAATTGAACGGAAGTCAGCCCTTTGATCCAGCGTGGTGGCAAACTTACTTTCTTCTCAGTCACTTTGGCTTTATCAGTACGAATAGAAACCTCATTGCTTCCTACTCCCAACACCATTTTTTCGGTCTTCTTGACAGCGTTTAATGCATTGAGCATCGGTTCATTGAAATCTACATTGGTTGTACCACTGGTAATGAACTCACCATCAATAGCATCTTCCAATAAATCTAAACGTGCGTAAACACCGTTACAGGAAGAAAATCCCTCGAAACGAATCTGGTTTGTACCAGCTGAAACGATAGGATCCCGTAAACTCGGAGGTACGGGTCCAAAACTCGATCGCACAACTTTCGACAAGGTCAACAAACATTTGGAAGTAAGCAGAGGATCCGTCAAACTCCCCGAAAGAAACAAGGCACATTGGCGACTTCTGCCAATTCGGACTGATGAGCTAATACTAATTGCTGAATACCCGATTGATGGGTCAGTTGTGAATTTCTTGCATAGCTAATCGCTATATCTTGCTCTGCCATATTTATTGTCTTATTTTTTTCAAAATGGGTTGTAAACTCTTGTATATCTCTAGCTTCCCAAAAACCTCTTGCAGTTCAGCTGAAAAACTGTGTTGTTCCTTATTCATCAAATCGTAATAGTATTCGATGAGCTTTTTAAAATTCGTGGGCATCTTTTCGGCAATGTTAAAATGAATAAAAGCCATCTCCAGCAACTGCAATAACGCATTGTTATACTTCGAAGATATATCGCGACATTGCTCCAGAACTTCCACGCATCGCCCAATTGGCCCATAGCCGTTACCGAGCAGCAGTCCCAGTTGCACACCTAATTCCGCGGTGTCCAATCTATTTTCGTTAATTGCAGCTAAAATGACTTCAACCGCCATCGCACGCACTTCCTTATCTTTATTGAAAAACGAAGTTGCCAGGTACAGATTGGACTGTTGATCAAAGCGGAAAAAATCGTACAACATCTCCTGCAGATAAGCTGCTGAAGATTTTCCGCCAATATCACTTTTACCATTCAATCCCACCGTTAAAAACATGGAAAGACTTTCTGTATTCTGCGGCATTAAGCTATGCATAAAAGGCACATCGGCCCTATACAAATAATAAGCCAACAGCGTATCATTGCCACGATTAAAAAGATCTTTATGATACAAAAAAGTCTCAGCTCCCTGTTTGAAAGACGGAAAATAATACGTCAGCTTATCACCATTGTATACCTTTTCCGATTTTTTAGTCGTGTAATTGTAACCGTTATAATACGTTGGTTCTATCTGCAATACCGGACGAAATGGCTCCGCAGCAAAGGGGATGTCTGCCAAAGGCTCTTTGGCAAATTCTTCAAAATAAGTATCGCGATGATGCGTACGGGCCACGGTTGCCCATACGCCAATCCAGCTTGCCTGATCGGAATCTTTGAAAGACAATAAATTCTTCAGCCAGGATTGTTGATGAAGTTTCATCGAATCCAGGCCTAGGGCATAACTGATCACATGTTGGAGTTGCTGTTCCTTAATTTGCTTTATTAGTACTTCGATACCCTCTAAATCTTCACGAACTGTACGGCTTAGCGCAATGGATAAGTCCAATAAATTAATTTTCACTTCTGCTTCCTGATAAGCCAAAATGCGCTGCACGAGTATGGAGGGTGCAATCCAAAACGGCTTATGCGTCGGCAGACTCAACAGCGGTAAGCGGATGCCATCAATCCGATAACGTTGCAGTAACTCCAATTGGCTGCCCATCAAACTCACCCATTTGGAGTAATTGTGGTATCGATCTTTATCTTTATATACTACAGTCGGCTTATAATACATATTTATAAAGGCGCCTGAAAAATGGTTGTACCAAGATGATTCACGATAAGATCCTGTTAGCTGCTTAATGTAAGGCTCCAATTGTATCTGATAGTCGGGGGGAAAAACGGCCGTCTGTTGCACCCAGGCATTCATTAGTATTTCCACCTGAATAGGATCCGAGCCTCCGATGACCTCTCCCACCTTGAAAAACAATTCGTTCCAGGTCTGCGGGTATTCATAAGCTTCGTTCAGGCAACGAAATTCTGTCGGCTGATAGACATATCGTTCGGCGGAACGGCCGCTCAGCTCAGCCAAGATTTCAGCTTCTGAATAACCCTCTTTTTGAAAAAGATGCTTTAGGTCAACCGCTATTGTTCCCATCATTTGCGTTTGGTATAATTGAAGCTTGTCAGATAACGCTTCCAAAGGCTCATGCTGATTTTTTAAGATAAACTTACTTGCCCTTTCCTGCAACTGTAGGTCCGAAATCATAAATAGATCTGCAGCCATTAAAACAAATCGTTCGCGCCACGCTGGCTTTTGCTTCAATAGCTTATCAAATTGAATCAAAAGGGTCTTCAGGCTTGACTTAACATCGCTCCGCATAAAGATACATTCTGCCCAATCCAAAAACTCCTGTAAATCAAAATCCTTATGCGAGAGGAATGGCTTCAGATAATCAACTACAAAATTGATCACGGCACTAGATTCAGCATGCAATAAGGAAAAGAATTTTTGCTGGTATTCGATCACTTTATCTTCAGAAAGCTTCATCCGTTCAATAAGCTTTCTGAAATAGCTTTTGAGATTAATATTCCAGTTTTTGGTTTGAGCTTCAAGCGCTCCGGTGATGATAAGTTCTGGATCAATTTTCCCATTGGCCAATAATGTGTCGAACACCTTATCCCATAAGAGTTCATTGACGGCATGCTGATAATCATAATTCCAATAGGCATTTTGAATCCCTGTTTCGTAAGCAAACACCAATGGAATATCTCTTTGGATTGTCAATTCATCGGTGGTGAGTTGTTCAAAAAACCTTTTTGATTCATAATGATTAAAACCAGAAATGGAGCTTGCATAGAGCTCTGGTTCAAAATCGATATGTCCCATTTGCTCCAGTAAGCGAAGATTATCATATGTAATGCGTTGCCAATCATTTTTACGAACTAACTGCAATAAATAACCGCCCAACCAATTGGGTTTGGCATAGTTTAGGATTTGCATCACATCATGGCTCTTCGCTTGATTCAAAAGCTCATGAAAAATATCCCAGCTACCCGCATCTGAGCCGGAAAATGTGGCCAGAGCCAGCAACTTCACCGCTCGCTGCTGTGCCTTGGTACCCCGTATACCCCAGTTGTATTGGGCTTTACTTTTAAATTCAGGATCTTTGGAGAGATCACTATAATCAACCCAGTAGCGCTTGGCAGCACGAATTTCTTTTTTTAAAACTTCGAGATTGCCATTAGCGTATTCTTCCAAAAATGGAATGATATTTTCAATCCTTGCCTCTTTGATAAGCAATTTCAGCGCCTCTAACGCTTCTTCTTTCCGTCGGCTAGCAACCGAAAGCGGTCCAACAGCTGAATCTTTTTCACTACGATCGACGCCTAAAGTACCGTCTTCAGAATAGCCTTTTTTTATCTTCTCAGCAATTAGCTTTTCGGCATCCTTTAGACAGGCTGCTTCCGAGTCGAATGTTTTACTTTTACTTTGTCCGGCCGTTCCATTTCGACCGTAGGTTACGGTATGTGTTACTCCAGTTGTTTGAATTTCCCAAAATTTATCTGATGTGCCGTCTATATACTTTAAATGCTTTAACATTATTTCTAGCTATAATATCAATTAATTCCCTTTCTGTTTAAATATAACGAAAGTAGCACAAAAAAAAGTATATATGAAAAAGTCAATAACTAGCTATTCATTTCATAGGGATTAGATAAAAACATTATAAAATAGCGAGAATTATATTAAAAAACCGCTATTTCTTCTAACAACTGCTGCCAGTCAAAACCAAATGGCATCGCTATCAACTTCCCCTCCGGTGTTAGAATATACTTGCTCGGATAACCCTGCACATTAAAATCTCGTTCCACCCGATTGTCCGACATGAGTACGGGTATCGTATAATTGTTTTTGGCAATAAAATTTTTCACTTTATCTTCTGTATCACTACACGCAATACTGACAAAACCAATTCTTTGCGACCTTTCTTTATCTATCTTGAGCCGGTCATAAAAATCATTGAGTTTCGGCATTTCTGCAACACATGGTCCACACCAGGTACCCCAAAAATCCACCAATGTCCATTTACCTTTCAAATCATCATTTGTTGTTTGACCATTTTGTAAGTTCTTTAAAATAAAATTAGGGGCTTCCGGTAACTGCGAAACAACTTTTTGCATAAAAAATTCGCTAAACTTCTGATCTGAATAGTAATGTTGATAAAAATCACGTAGGCCCCTGTAGCTTGTTCCCTGCACAGTCAAAAACTCTTTAATGTATTTTGATAAGGCAACATCCTTCTGGCCCGTCGAAGCCAGTTCGGTCAGATAATCTTCCGAATAGTTGTTTTTAGCCTTTAAAAAGTTCGTATCGTAATAGGAATCATAGGCAATTTCAGCATCTTTTTTTGGAGAATATAGCGCAGCTTTCTCCAAATAAGCCAAGGCCTCTCTTCTATCATTTTTATGAATTAATTGGTAAGCAAAATAGTAGGCGGTGGCAAGATGCGCACGTGTTACATCTTTCCGTTCCGTCTGATCCGTATTGTAAAGTGTTGTCAATTTTGCTATGATGTCGTTTAACATTTGCCGACCATATTGCGCGTCAATAGTGCTCAAGCGTTTAAAGGCCATTAAAGCATACCGCCCCGCATTTCCATTGGTCCAATAATCAGCGTTCAACCCCATCAGCTCATTAAATAGGTTCCGAGATTGTGGTAGATCGTTGTCTAGGTCCTCGATTCGTTGCCACAATACCATAGGATAGATGTATTGTTTTTCCACTTCGGAAAAGCCATTCAATAATAGTTCGATCTGTTCACCAGCAGATAGGTATTCCTTCGAAGGTGCATACCCTTGGTACAAACTATTCTGTATCCAGTTATATTTCTTTTCCTTGTCCAGCAAAGGAATTAAAGCCATAAATTTGTCCTTCGATAGCTCGCCTCTGTAAAGCAGATTAGAGAGATGGTGTGTTCCTGCCAACAAATTTACTGGTGTATTTTTCAAAGTTAAGTCGTATTGTTTATCGTCTTTAATCTGCTGAAGTAGATTTAACTTTTTCTGCACAAAAAACTTATCATTGGGAAAAATAGCATCGTATTTCTTGATGTAATCCACTACTTTCACACTATCGACTGCGCCATCGGTTAATAATTTCTTGCTCACAAAACTGCTTGATAATAGCATTTCGGCATATGTTTCGTCGTAAATAGGATGCATAATGGTCTCCAATTGCTGTATGTTTGTTGTACTTAAGACAGGGCGATTATCAAACGTATAGGTATGTCGTTGATTTAGACTGATAAGTTTACAGCCTTTCTTAGCAATCACAAGCTCCCCTTCCAACTGTTGGGAAGTATCTTTGAAGGTTAAATATACTTTCTGCTTATCGCTTTTTGTCATGCTATACCTTTTACTGTCGACCAATTGTGACTCCACTTGGAGTCTCTTCAACAAATCTTTGTTTATATAGGCATGATTTAGCTCTTGGCTTAACGCAGCCCCCACACCAGCCATATTGTTAGCTACCATTGCAACGACATCGTCTGTTAGCTCCCAATGCTGGGCTTTTACCTGAATCTCCTTCTTGAGCGAAGTTGTATCGACAATCGTCTGCTCGCCTTGAAAATTAAAATAAATAGGTTGATGCAATTGCATTAAAACATCAGCCAACACGCTCGAATACAAAACATTAAGACTACTATCTGGGTATAAACTCGAAAAGATGAATTGTCTTTCCGGATCTGTATACGTGATGGCTTTCGTATTTATTCCCAACGGAAAAGCTTTCTTCGATAATGTCCTATTGGAAGACACGGTCACATAAGTCGATTTGGAGTTTGCTAGCTTATTTCCTAGGAATAGCTCTTGTTTTATAAGATAACTTTCATTTTTTTGGCCGAAACACACAGCGTTCACCAAAACAAAAAATAATAATATACTCCTCATTGACAACAGTTTATATGGTTAGCGTCAAAATTAGTAAAATTTAATTGAACACAAGATTACTTAAGTAAAAAATGCAAATGGTCTGAGCCGCTCTGGCTCCTCCATTATCTTGCCGCCGTAAAAGGAGACTGAGTACGACTAAAAGTGTCGGTATATCGGAAACTTTAAACATTTCCAAAAGAAAATTAAAATACCTAAAATTGCAGTCTTAATTCAAAGAAATTGGATAAAGCTTGTTGATCCCTGCCGACGTTCCAGGCGATCTTGACACGAGGAGAATAAATTCAGCGTGGGTCACTGTAGACTTGTATAAAATAAAAAAATGAAAAAGATTATATTTTTTCTATTAATGATACCTTTTTGGGCTGCTGCTCAAGAGCAAAATATCCAAAACTTTATCGTCAAAGAAAATCTTTCAAAAAACGGAAAGTTAGCAGTTATTGCATTGGATTCCTTGGGAAATACCAACGAGACCATCAATGGCAATTACTTATTTACGATCAATGGCTTCTCTCAGCCTTTACAGTTTCACGATGGTGTTGCTGTCCCAAATCAGAAAATTGAGTCATCAACATTCGTTTTCTTTAGCCATAAAAACCAGCAAACATCTAAAGGGCGCCTATTTTACATCTACAAGAGTGATAGCGGCCTTTCTCCATTTGCCATTAGTGGATTGATGTTTTTAGTTATTCCTGCTATCGTACTAGGAATCGCTTATATGTTTAAAAAAGTGATTATGACAGCCATTGCGCTGGCCATTGTTTTCTTTTTATTCAATCATTCCCAGGGGTTAGATTTAGGCAAAATTTTCGAATCCATTTTTTCAAGTCTCAAAAATCTTATTGGTTAGCGCCAAGGTCTACCTAGATTTCGTATCAATGAAAGCAAGTCAAAATAAATGAAGCGTGGTGCTTTAAAACGGCATACCGATACCAAAATTATATTGAATAAAATTGTATCGGTCTGGTTTGTGGGTTTCATAGTACTGTGCCTTAAATTCTTTAGAATCAAAAAAGTGCTTAATAACCCATTGATCGACCCCTGAAAACTGAGGGTCTTTAAGTTTAAGTCCGGCATCTAAACGGATCACAAAATAGTCTGAATCGAAACGAAGTCCAAAACCGGTACCAATCGCGACTTGCCCAAGAAATTTATTGATTTTAAACTCTCCTCCAGGGTTCAATTCTTCATCTTTCTTGAGACGCCAAACATTCCCCATATCTACGAATGTCGCTCCGTTCATTTTGGCTCCCAAAAAATTATTGAGCAACCGGAAACGATACTCTGCATTCGCTTCCAATTTAATTTCGCCGAGTTGATCCAGATTACGCAGATTTAAACGCAGGTCTTCACTTAAACTCTGGCGGTTGTAAGCACCCGGTCCCAACGTACGTGCCTGCCAAGCACGGATACCGTTCATTCCGCCACTATAGAAACTCTTCTCAAAAATCAACAATTTGGAGTTGTTACCGTATGGAATCGCTATCCCTGGATTAAAACGGAAGACAAATTGTCTATTTCCTCCAAGATTTCGATATAAACGATAATCGAGTTCAGTTTTGGCATACTGGAGAAAAGGCACACCAAAGATTTTTTTCTCTCCGTCGGCATTCTTAGGCAATTTTGCCAAAGAACTAATAAGATCCAAAAAGTTTCCACTAACATCCAATGTCCCTCTGAAATATTGAAAATCTTCCTTGCTATTCAATTTTTTTCCATTCAACACAAAAGTGTACTGGGTTCCCAGACCGAAATACTGGCGGTCGTTACTCCGCACATACAGCTGATAGCCTTCTTGCACGAGCTTGTTCCGGAAATTGGAATCTAGGCGCCCATCCCTGTACTCCAATACGATGGGTGTGAAGCTGTGGTACTTGTTCTCCGTTTCATACCAGGAATAATTTAAGGACGTAATAAAATAACGGTTTGAATAGGTTTTATCCTGATCAAATAATTGCAATGTCATGGAATAGGTCGTTTTAGGCAGGCCAAATTTCCCTCCCGGATTTATATGAAAAGGAACCATCAAGCGCGGAATAACCAAGTTGACCCCTGCCTGAAAATCATTGTTAAAGATCTTACTGGAAAGCCCTCCTGCCAATCGCGGGTCAAACAAAACTCCGTAGCGCAATTTAACCTCCAATTGCTCTGACCCTCCAAAAATATTACGTTGCGAAAAAGTATTTCCGATATTGAACCCACTCATACCCGAACTAAAGGTATACTCACCTTCTATCTGGTTTCCCATTCGAGGTCTTGGAACAAAATCATAATGCACATTAAGCTTATTGGAATCCTTCTTGACAAACTGTATTTTGACAGAACGAAATCCATTCATCTCATACAATCGGTCATAGGATTTATTTTCCTCTTGTAACGAATAGTAATTCCCTGACCGCAAATACATATAACGCTCTAACGGTTTCCAACGAAAGCTATTCGTTTCATCAACAAATAAGAGTCGTTTAGCTGAATCTTGAATGCGATGCGGTGACTTCTTCGACATTGTACCATAATTCCTTATGGTCATATAAACACTGTCAATCTGATACTTTTTATGTATCGTAGAATCCGATGGATTTTCGACATTGATTTTGAGGTCGATCAAATTACCCGCTATAGCCGAATCAATACCTGCACGCATATACTGCCGCAAATAATCGTAATATCCGTTGTTCCGCATCGAAACATAAAGTTTCTCTCTTTCATCGAGTAATTTTGCTGCATCATATTGCGTATTTGGCTTGACGGCAGTCTTTGGCAGCACCTCACGCTCAAAGATGTGCTTTATATCTGCTTCTTCAAAGTTACGATCTACACCTCTAATTTGATAAGGAGCACCAGGATCAACCTTAAAGTCTATATGCGCGCGCTTCTTCGAAACAGCTATTTCGGGTGTTACTTTGGCTTTAAAATATCCTTTTGAAAACAAAAATCGCCGGATTTGATTAGCGGACAAATCGACCATTGCCGAATCTAACAAATGAGGTGGTTCACCGACATTCCGAATTTTCTTGGTTTTATAGCGGCCGTTTGTGGTATTGAACGTATTGTAAATAAAGAGATTTACCCTTGAATTAGGTCGTATTTGATTGGAAATATATGTTTCGGATGATTCTTTCAATGCAGGGGTAACACCAGAAATCTGTACTTTTGTAACCAAAGCTTGGTCATCGTCAAGGTATTTTGAAGACCGGCAGGATGCAAAAAGTGACACTAAAAAGGTTATACTTGCAAATCCGATAAAACGAGGGTAATTAATCATCAATAAAAATGTTGTCAAAAGCGCAAATCAGTCTAATAACGTCTCTGCAAAATAAAAAGTTTAGAAAACAGCACGGCCTTTTTATCGTGGAGGGTATAAAGTCCGTCATGGAATTTATCTCTTCTCGCTATCAGGTTGAGTCCATTTTCTATACGGGCGACGCCAGCACAAAAGTGGGTAAAATCTCGCATAATATAAAATGCCAGGAACTGACGGAGACTGAATTTCAAAAGATTAGTGCGTTGAAATCGCCGCAGGGAATTCTCGCCTTGGTCAAACTACCCTCACAACAAAAGATTGTATCAGACAACTTAAAAAATAAATTTAGTCTTGTGCTTGATGATATACAGGATCCGGGCAATTTAGGCACTATTATCCGCACCGCGGAGTGGTTTGGCATCAAACATATTATATGCTCTATAGGTACCGTGGACGCCTACAATCCTAAAGTAGTACAAGCAACTATGGGCTCACTGGCAAGACTTCAGATCTATTATACCGATTTAGGGGAATTTATACAGTCAAGTGGTCTGAAGGTGTATGGTGCACTACTGCATGGTCAATCCATCTATCAAACCCAATGGACCGATGAAGGCTTAATTGTTATGGGCAATGAGGGAAACGGTATTAGTAAAGAAATAACAGCATTGATCGATCAAGCCATTACCATCCCACGCTTAGGGCAGGCGGAGTCCTTAAATGTTGCTGTAGCAACAACGATCTTCTGTAGTGAGATTTCTAGACAAAAATTGGTTTAAGAATCCATTCATCGCTCCGAAAACTGTACATTTGCCACATTCCACGATAAAATTCCGCCATGCCAGCTGAACAGAAATCCATCTATACGTTACAATTTATTTTACTTTGCTTAAGCTCGCTCTTATTCTCTTCGAGTTTCAATATGATTATCCCCGAGCTCCCTAATTACCTGAGCAGTTTGGGCGGAGCAGAATACAAAGGTTTAATCATCGCTTTGTTTACATTGACCGCAGGAATTTCGCGGCCTTTCAGTGGAAAATTGACCGACCGATGGGGGCGGGTACCGGTCATGGCCATTGGATCCATCGTCTGTTTCATCTGTGGATTTCTCTATCCTATCTTGACGTCTGTCGCCGGTTTTTTATTCCTACGATTGATACATGGCTTTTCTACGGGTTTTAAACCGACTTCAACGTCTGCTTACGTAGCTGATTTAGTGCCCCAAAAAAGATGGGGTGAAGCATTGGGTATGCATGGACTCGCTTTTAGCATCGGGACAGCTGTTGGTCCAGCGATTGGTAGCGCCATCTTTGAGGCCTTTGGCATCAATATCATGTTCTACTGTTCATCTCTCATGGCACTTCTCTCCATTATTATCGTCATTAACATGAAGGAGACACTGGCAAAAAAACAGAAATTTAATCTTTCGATGCTCAAAATAAACCGCAAGGATATCATCGAATGGCGCGCGCTACCCGCTGGAATCGTCACCTTTTTATCCTACACAGCTTATGGAGTTATTCTAACCTTAATTCCTGACTGGAGTGAATATTTAGGAATTAAAAACAAAGGACTATTTTTCCTGGCCTTTACGATTGCATCGGTACTGATACGTTTTGTATCCGGCAAAGTCTCGGACCGTTACGGAAGACCGAAAGTCATTGTTGTTGGAATAATCATTATTGCCATTGCACTTGTTGCTATCGGAATGGGCAATAGCTTTGTTGGAATGATGATCGGTGCAAGCATCTATGGGGCAGGCACCGGCATACTCTCGCCTGCTGTCAATGCTTGGACAATTGACCTCAGCTTACCCGAGCATCGTGGCAAGGCCGTAGCAACCATGTATATCTCGCTCGAAGCGGGAATAGGCCTTGGCGCACTGCTTGCTGGCCTGTACTATAGTGATGTTATCCTTCGAATTCCCGTCATTATGTATGGCAATGCAGTGGTCTTGCTGCTTGCACTGGCCTATATGCTGAGCTGGCAACGAAAGCACAAGGCCAACTAGCCTTTATAAAGGTCTCGAAAACGCATGCGAGGCAAACAGGGATTTCCGCTATCATCAGTTTTTCAATGGACAGCGTGAAAGATCAATAAACTGCGTAGCGAACAGGAGTGCCGAAAAGAACAGATCGGACCGAATACTTGCCGTTATATGCTATGCAATTATATTGCAAATAAAAGGTAATTTATCTAAGTTTGAATTATCATGGTAAGCAATTATTTAAAGCTCCAATACAAATTACTCGTTCGTCATATCAAAGCTACAGGACTACCTGTTCCGATCGCCTATCTCCTATTGTTTGGGTTATGCTACTTAGTCTATTATGCTTTGTTTCAATACCCTATTTTTGGCTATTATGCCCTGATACTGGGTAATTTTCAACTGCTTTTTCTACTCACGGAAAAAAACAGGAATGATTTTCTCAAAAACATATTCAGCAGAAGAGATTTTCACAAAATCAGACTATGGGAAAATGCCTTGGTCGTTATCCCTTCGTTTGTCATTCTTCTCCTTCATAATCATTGGCCATATGCACTGTTTTTGATTGTATTAGCTGTACTTTTTTCATTTTTGACATTTAAGGCTTTTGGCAAGTCCATTCCGACGCCATTCGCAAAAAAACCTTTTGAATTTATTATCGGATTCCGTCGGAGTTACCTTCTTTTAATCGTTTTATATCTATTGGCTGCAATAGGTTTTTATGCTGCCAATCCCAATCTTGTCTTGTTTTGTGTTGCATGCATTGGGCTCACCTGCGTTTTATATTATCAGTTACCGGAGCCGATTTTTTACCTTTGGAATGATAATCATACACCAAGAGGCTTTCTCATGCGAAAATTTCGACGGGGAATTTTGCAATGCCTTCTAGTTGCATTTCCTCTCCTCCTTGTTTACGTCCTTCTCTTTCCCTCAGCGTTATTCAATGCCTGCATTGTGCTGGGAGGTATCTTTTTTCTGCTTCCTTTTGCAATTACATTAAAATACGTCGCTTACCCAAGAGAAATCAATTTCCCGGAAGGCTTTGCTTTAGTGCTTTGTTTTAGCTTTTATCCATTGATACTTGCGCTATTGCCCTTTTATTACATTAAAGCCATCAACAACCTTAAAAATCATTTATGATCGAGCTTACGAATCTCAGTAAATCCTTTGGACAACATCAGGTACTCCGCGAGATCTCTTATACATTTAGCGGAGGAAAGGTATATGGCATTGTTGGCGAAAATGGTGCAGGAAAAACAACCCTATTTCGTTGTCTTGCAGGACTTGAAACGCCCACAGGCACTATAACATCTGCTCTGCAACCGTTAAAGAATAATTTAGGCTACTTAACCTCCGATCCTTATTTCATGTCGAAGATGACAGGTGAAGAGTATATTTATCTGCTAACAGATGCGCGTGGAAAGAAGATCAAAAATCTTAGTGAAAGAAATATTTTCGAATTGCCGCTGAAGGAATATGCAAGCTCTTATTCCACAGGGATGAAAAAAAAGCTTGCGCTGACGGCAACGTTATTGCAGAACAATAAGTACTATATTCTGGACGAACCATTTAATGGTATTGATCTGCAGAGCAGTATCATTCTTACAGAAATTATTCTCCGTCTAAAAGCAATGGGAAAGATCATATTGATTTCCTCCCATATCTTTTCCACTTTAAAAGATACCTGCGATGAAATCTTGGTACTCGAAGCTGGCAGAATCAGTAAATCCGTCAAAAGTGATCAATTTGGAGACTTTGAGGAAGAAATGAAAGAAAAAATACTGAAGAAAGATATCGATAAGCTTTGGCTATAACTACGGATCAAGTCATTCGACATGAATAAAAAACTATGGAAAAATACCTACCAATACTGGAAACCGAACGTTTAATTATCCGCCCGATACAGCTGGATGATGCTGCTTATTTTTTCGCAATGGATTCACAGCCGGAGGTTCATACTTTTCTGAATAAAGAACCTGTACAATCCATTGAAGAAATAAAAAAAGTAATCACCCATATTCAGCAACAGTATGAGCGATACGGTATAGGTCGCCTAGGGGTCGTTGAGAAATCAAGCAACGACTGGATAGGCTGGACGGGATTCAAATATATTGACGAATTGGAAAATGGGCGGATTGGATTTCTAGATCTCGGCTATCGTTTCAGAACGGAGTCCTGGGGCAAAGGCTATGCGACAGAAGCGGCGCTAGCCTGTATGCAGTACTATCGAGAACACCTGACCCATTTTGATGTACATGCCATCACACATATCCAAAACAAGGGGTCGCGAAATGTGTTGGAGAAAACAGGTTTTCAGGTGACAGAGCAATTTCATCTCGATCCATGGAATATCCCCTGTTATTGGTATGATTTGGTTCCCGACACCCTATAAAACTAATTATTTTAGTTTCAAAAGCTAATTTTTTTAACTTTTCATAGTTTCACTGTGATAAAACAAAATGGTTTTGTATTTTTACACGTTCGAATAAAATAATATTTCGAACATTTCTGTATTGTACAATTTAATCTATTGCTGAGTAAATGAGTGACGAAACAAACTTCCCAAAGGAAGATAATCAAGACGACCTGGGATCAGGAAAAACAGAAAGCGGAAGTCAGACGATACCTTTATCGGGTCTCTACGAAAACTGGTTTTTGGACTATGCCTCCTATGTTATCTTGGACAGAGCCGTACCACATATTAATGACGGTTTAAAACCCGTACAACGTCGTATCCTCCATTCCCTAAAGGAAATGGATGATGGTAGATATAATAAAGCTGCTAACGTCATCGGAAATACGATGAAATACCATCCACATGGTGATGCTTCTATTGGCGATGCCATGGTACAATTGGGACAGAAAGACCTTTTGATCGATTGTCAGGGGAATTGGGGCTTCCCCATTACGGGCGATTCTGCGGCTGCTCCTCGTTACATCGAGGGAAGACTGTCCAAATTTGCCAATGACGTGGTTTTTAACCCCGAAACAACAGAGTGGCAATTGAGTTACGATGGCCGTAATCGCGAACCTGTTACCTTACCGGTAAAATTTCCGCTATTATTGGCTCAAGGAGCCGAAGGGATCGCAGTAGGGCTGGCGACGAAGATCATGCCGCACAATTTCATTGAGCTTATTGACGGGTCAATTCAGGTATTAAACGGTGAACGTCCAAATATATTCCCAGACTTTCCTACTGGTGGTATGGCCGACGTCTCAAATTATAATGAAGGTCAACGTGGCGGTAAAATCCGTGTACGGGCAAAGATTGAGGAACGTGACAAAAAGACGCTCGCCATTACAGAAATTCCTTTCGGAACCACAACCGGCGGTCTTATTGAAAGTGTCGTTACAGCCAACGATAAAGGGAAGATTAAGATTAAAAAAATAGAGGACAATACCGCGGGAAATGTCGAGATCATTGTGCATTTAGCACCCGGAATATCTCCGGATGTAACAATCGATGCCCTGTACGCCTTTACAGCCTGTGAGGTCTCCATATCGCCCAATACCTGTGTGATCAAGGATGAGAAACCTCATTTTATGAGTGTCAATGATATTCTCATCGAGAATACCATAAACACTAAAAACCTATTGAAAAGAGAATTGGAGATTCGTTTGAACGATCTTCAAGAGAAAATATTCTTCAGTAGCCTATTAAAAATATTTATCCAGAATGGGATGTACAAACATCCGGATTACGAAAATGCAGGTGACTTCGATACCGTTGTGCAAGTTCTAAATCGCTTGTTTGAACCATTCTTTGATCAATTTTATCGGGACATACGCCCCGAAGATTACAAGAAATTGATCGATAAACCCATGAGCAGCATTACACGTTTCGATGTTAAAAAATCGGACGAAATGATGAAGACGCTCGAAAATGAGATCAAAGAAGTCAAACGTCATTTACGCCAACTGACAGAATATGCCATTGCATGGTTTGAAAAGTTACGTGAAAAATATAGTAAAGACCGTGAACGCAAAACCGAACTGCGCATATTCGACAAAGTAGAAGCTACCCAAGTTGCCTTGGCAAACACCAAACTCTATGTCAATCGTGAAGAAGGATTTATTGGATCGGGCATGAAGAAAGATGAGTTTGTATGCGATTGTTCTGATATAGACGATATTATTGTATTCCGTGAGGACGGTAAATACGTTGTCAGTAAAATCCAGGATAAAGTGTTTGTCGGAAAGGGAATTATCCACGTTGCTGTGTTCAAAAAAGGCGATGAGCGGACAATCTATAACGCCATCTATAAAGAAGGTGAAACGGGCACCAGTTTTATCAAACGTTTCGCTGTGGTGGGTGTCACTCGGGATAAGGAATATGATGTATCCAAAGGTTCCAAAGGATCTAAAATTCTGTATTTCACAGCCAATCCGAACGGTGAAGCTGAGGTAGTCAACATACAGCTTAAACCGCATACAAAATTGCGCAAGTTAAATTTTGATATGGACTTTGCTGAAATAGCGATCAAAGGGCGTGCTTCGCAAGGAAATATTGTATCCAAATATCCTGTTAAAAAAATCAGCTTTAAAAGCTCCGGTGTATCCACATTGGCCGGACGAAAAATATGGTACGACACCATTATGAAACGGCTAAATGCTGATGAACGCGGTCAGTATTTGGGTGAGTTCGATGGCGATGACAAGATATTAATAGTACTCTCGGACGGTAGCTACGAATTATCTAACTTTGATTTGAGCAACCACTTTGATGAGAAGATGATCCGCATCGAAAAATATTATCCAGACCACGTCTATACTGTAATCCATCAGGATGGAAAAAGCGGAACATTTTTTGTCAAACGTTTTAAATTTGACGATCAACCTATTGGAAAGCGCATTTCCTTTATCAATGAAGACGCAGGTTCAAAACTGATCTTAATGAGTAATGCGACTGAACCCATCGTCAAATTGGATATTTTAAAAGGCAAATCCCAAACGGAAGAAACTCTTGATCAACCTTTGACTGAAATCATCGATGTAAAAGGAATAAAAGCGCAAGGAAATCGTCTGTCGTTTCATACCGTAAAATCAGTTGTCCTCTTGACTGCTGACGAAGATTTAAGTCAAAAAGAAAAAGCAACGGCGACTTCTGCACATACTACAACTACAGCGCAACCAACTGAAGCTGCTGTAGAAACAACAGCTACCGCAACAGCAACTCCTCAAAAAGGGGATGAGCCAACAGACAAAAATGATGATATCACCTTGGAAATAACCAATCCAAATGATATCCAAATCGACGATAAAGGACAGATGGAAATGTTCTAAATCATATACTGTACGTTAAAAAGGCTCGAAGATCAGTTCGAGCCTTTTTTATGCTTATCAATTTTTTATCCTATACTTCGTTTGTACATTTGCGGCATATCTAAAACCTATTTTACACCTTTATTTTCATTTGAAACTCTTCCAGTTACTTTGATGTTGTCTTTTTATGCTTTAAATTCTTTAAAGAATTTTTGAAGTTTCGGCGCAATAACAACCGAACAGAAGGGATTTTCAGGATGGGTATTGAAATAATTGTGGTGATAATCCTCGGCAAGCCAAAATGTTGAAGCCGGCTCAACTGCAGTAACGATAGGATCTTCATACACGTCTTCATTGTCCAACTCATCAATGAAATTCTTTGCTAAGATCTCCTGTTCTTCGTTATGATAAAATACAACTGATCGATACTGTGTACCCACATCGTTGCCCTGACGGTTTAATGTCGTTGGATTATGTGTCTTAAAGAATATTTTCAACAGATCCTCGTAATTAACCAATTCCTCATCATACTCTAATTCAACAACCTCAACATGATCTGTAGTACCGGTACAAACCTGCTCATAAGTAGGGTTATCTATGTGTCCGCCCATATATCCCGGCAAAACTGATGTCACTCCTTCGGTGTTTTGGAAAATAACTTCTGTACACCAAAAACATCCTCCTCCAAATGTTGCTTTCATACTTTTTATATTATTGTGTATTTTAATCTAATTATTCAAACACCTAAATGCTGATGATGCAATGACATCTCCTACTATCACTGCAATAAAAATGTCTACGTTATATGATCTCTGAACACTAAGATCTCATATTTAGACACGCCTCATCTTAATAATAATGCTTTCCCTTGATGAGTAAATCTTGCTGTTCACCGTCGCAAACTGCATAGGAAAAACCTTGTTGTAAAGCATATGCACCATACTCACCTTTTTTATTGATGGCTAAGAATCCAACTTGGATTTCTTTGGCAATCGCAGGTTTTTTCTTCACGATACGCATAACAGCTTCCTTGCAGGCATCTTCAGGCGTATATCCCTGGCGCATCAATTCGACAACCAAAAAACTACCTACATTGCGTATCACTTCTTCACCCACTCCAGTAGATGTGGCCCCTCCAACTTCATTATCGACATAAAGCCCAGCACCAATAATCGGACTATCTCCCACACGCCCATGCATTTTGAAAGCCATCCCACTTGTGGTACAGGCGCCAGATATATTCCCGCTGGCATCCAATGCCAACATCCCGATCGTATCGTGGTTATACTGGTTGCCAGGCAAGCGCTCCGCTGCAAAAGACTGGTTTTCGATATTGGCTACCGGCTTGTATTTCTTCTCCTTTAACCACTCCTTCCAAGCTTTTTCACCTTCTGGAGTCAATAGATTTTCTTCTTTAAAACCATTTTCCAAAGCAAATTGCAACGCACCCTCGCCGACAAGCATCACATGAGGCGTTTTTTCCATAACCAAGCGTGCGACAGATATTGGATGTCCAATTTTTTCCATTCCGGCAACAGCGCCGCAATTTCCGTCCGAATCCATGATGCAGGCATCAAGTGTGACATGCCCATCGCGATCGGGATAGCCCCCCTTACCAACGGTCATATTTTTCAGATCGGCTTCGGGCACACGGACGCCTTGTTCTACGGCATCTAATGCCTTCCCTCCCTTTGACAATATTTCCCAAGCGGCTTTATTTGCTGCAATGCCGAAATCCCACGTGGATATAACAATAGGATATTTTTTCAAATTGCCATTTGCTGCACCCGTCAATCCTTTTGCATCAAATGCTGTCAAGGCCCCCATTGTCGTAGCAGCCATCAAACCTTGCTTAATAAAATTACGTCTTGAACTCATTTTCTTATTCATCTTTTATATAAAATCTTGGTTTAACCTTGCGGCAAACAATTGCTGAAAGCTGGTTTTAGCCTCCCAAATACAACAAATCTCCCATTGACATCAGGAGCACGTATGATTTCGCTGCATTCTACAACATCCAAATCCGCCTCAATGTACTTAAGCGACCTGCGCCAAAGCACAGGATTTCGCATTTTAAAGGCGTCAAACCACGCTAGAACCTATGATTTCACAATCAATAAGCAATATTACAAAATGGTTTTAGCAATTAGATGATTTTATTAAAATTAAACCCAACCATTCGTTTTTTAGCAACATAATATCAAAATCACTCAAAAATCGACAATAAAAATTGCCTTATATTATGAATTAATCCTATCTTTAGAAACAAACTAATTCGCATGAAAAACACTCTAAAATTCGCTATTTTAGCCTATACATGCCTTATTGGCACCGGCAGCAGCTATGCACAACAGCTAGATTCCACCATGTATTTTAAGGTTAAAGAGTTGCAAGAAAACGTAAAAAGTCAATTTGCTCCTGATAAAAGAACCAAAATCGTGGCCATCCAAAAAGCGGATGTCGTACAAAATCAATATGTGATTGAAACAACCGAGAAAGATGCTCAATTCGTTTTGGAACAAAAAGCAAAAGAAATAGCGGCTAATATTCAGGTACAGCTCATGCCTGACGCCAGTGTAGGCGAAAAAACTACTGGAGTGATCCGGCTATCCGTTGCGAATATGCGGACATTTCCGGATAATGCGGCCGAGTTAACGAGCCAGGTTTTATTGGGCACGCAGGTGGATCTTCTGCAGAAAAAAAGTGGAGACTATCGTGTCCGCACACCCGACGGTTATATTGCGTGGGTACCGGCCTCGTCCATTGAAGTGATGGACAACATTGCGTTGGAACATTGGCGGCAAGCAGAAAAAGTTATCTATACTGCAGAATTCGGGAAATCATATTCCGAACCAAATGAAAAGAGTCAACGCGTTTCTGACCTGGTGTATGGTGACATTCTACAATTAAAAGGGCAGAAAGGTAATTTTTATCAGATCGCCTATCCCGATGGACGTTTGGGCTATATTAAAAAGTCAGAAAGCCTGACACTGAAAAATTGGTTTGAATCGCGCAATCCGACAGCAGAAAATATTATCGCCAGTGCGAAAACCATGTTGGGTCTTCCCTATTTATGGGGTGGAACTTCGGTAAAAGGTGTCGACTGCAGTGGTTTTACCAAAACAAGTTTCTTTATGAACGGCTTTGTAATACCAAGAGATGCATCGCAACAAGTTCTCGCCGGAGAAAAAATTGATATTTTAGACGAAGAAGGACATTTTGACCCTGAGAAAGCACTTAAAAACTTAAAACCGGCCGACTTACTGTTTTTTGCTGCAGGAAAAAATAACAATCCAAATGCTCGAGTGACGCATGTGGCGCTTTATATGGGTAATGGCACTTTTATTCACGCGGCAGGTTTGGTTCGGATCAATAGCATGCTCAAGGACGCCACCAACTACGATGATTTCCAAACCCGTACTGTAGTTGCTGCACGCCGTTACCTCGGCACGAAGGATAGCGCTATACAAAAAGTCGCTGAAAGCAATTATTACACCAACAAATAAGATAACGATGAGCAACCAATCTCAATGGATCAATAAAGATTTTGGAGCCTTTAAATTAAGATTCCGCCCGTATACACTAACACTGAACCATGTCTTTACGGTCGCTTCTTTCAGCAGAAGCACAACACCCGTTGTATTGACCGAATTAGAGTATGATGGGATTATAGGTTATGGTGAGGCAAGTATGCCCCCTTATCTTGGCGAATCGCAAGAAAGTGTCCTATCGTTCCTCAATCAAATCGATCTGACAGGGTTCAACTCTCCTTTTCAAACCGAAGATATTTTACATTACATCGATCAGATTGCGTTGAAAAATACAGCTGCAAAAGCCGCAATTGATATCGCCCTGCATGATGTCCTTGGAAAAATTATGAACAAACCTTATTATAAGATATGGGGACTAAATCCTGATCTTATTCCGCCGACATCGTATACAATAGGCATCGATTCCGAAGAAATGATACGGAAAAAAGTAGCCGAAGCTGATCAGTTTAAAATTTTAAAAGTAAAGCTTGGGCTGGATACTGATAAAATGATTATTGATACCATCCGGCAGGTGACAGACCGCCCGCTGTGCGCGGACGTCAATCAAGGTTGGAAAACGCGCGAGGAGGCTTTGGAGATGGCCCACTGGCTTGCAGAAAGAAACGTTTCCTTCTTAGAGCAGCCCATGCCCAAGGAACAGATAGATGACAATGCCTGGTTGACCGAAAACAGCCCGATACCAACAATTGCCGATGAAGGATGTCAACGACTTGTAGATGTTCCTGCACTAAAGGGCGTGTATTCAGGAATTAATATCAAATTGATGAAATGTACTGGCATGCGGGAGGCCAAACGTATGGCCGAGCTTGCTCGCTCTCTGGAAATGAAAGTGATGATCGGCTGTATGACCGAGACCTCCTGTGCCATCAGTGCCGCGGCACAACTTGCCCCCCTATCAGACTGGGCAGACTTAGACGGCGCATTATTGATTGGAAATGATGTTTACGACGGCATGACCGTTGTACATGGCAACTGCATTCTTCCTGACCGTCCTGGGATTGGAATTGTAAAAAAATAAGATTATATTCAGTGCAATGTTTTTTCTTAAAGAAAATATTGCACTGATTGCTATCGCAGTTTGACCAAAGCGCGACAGCACCAAAATATTAAAAACTAAACTAATCAATTCAAACTTTTATGAAACAACATGTGCTCACAACGTTGTGTCTCATAGCCTGTAGTTCGATGCAGTCTTTATATGCGCAACAGATCCAAATTGCCGGTAAGATAACGGACAGCAACGGAAAACCAATTAGCGGAGTTACAATAACTATAAAAAGCGCTAACCAAGGGACCTCAACAAACGAAAATGGCCTGTTTACCTTAAACACAAACGCCACTGCGATATTAAGTATATCTGCTGTTGGCTATAGCCCACAAGAAATTCAGGTCAATGGACGCAAAACGATCAACATCACCTTAGCCAGTAATGAGCAAGCCCTGGATGAAGTTATGGTTGTGGCTTATGGTACTGCAAAAAAAAGTACCTATACGGGTTCCGCTGCTACTGTGAAAGCGAAAGACATCGATAATGTACCAGTCACTTCATTCGAAGGGGCTCTCAGTGGACGTGTTGCCGGACTTACGGTATCGACTCCCTCTGGCCAGGCAGGATCTACACCAAGTATTCGTATTCGGGGTATTGGCTCAATGAATGCCTCAAATGAACCGCTATATGTCATTGACGGAGTACCGGCCAATTCCGGATCCGGGGGACAGATGGGCGATTACATCTACACCTCCAACAATGTCATGGGCAATTTAAATCCCGATGATATTGAAACCATCACGGTATTAAAAGATGCGGCTGCATCCTCTTTGTATGGTTCAAGGGCAGCAAACGGGGTGATCTTAATTACGACAAAAAA
Source organism: Sphingobacterium sp. UBA3549 (assembly GCF_002376635.1). Classification (NCBI taxonomy): domain Bacteria; kingdom Pseudomonadati; phylum Bacteroidota; class Sphingobacteriia; order Sphingobacteriales; family Sphingobacteriaceae; genus Sphingobacterium; species Sphingobacterium sp. UBA3549. The sequence continues at coordinate 49,235 of NZ_DFOE01000008.1, forward strand.
AGGAAAAGCTGGCAAACCGACGGTGAATTTCAAGACATCCCTTGGCTTTACGCCGACTTGGGCGACAGACAACTACGAACCTGCCTCACCACAGGACCAAGTGAATATGTTGTACCAGATCTTTTACGACTACCGCACCTCAAACGGAAAAACGGAAGCGGAGGCCAATACTTACGCTTTAACGCAGCTGAATAATAAATTCAACAAGCACGGTTATCGCTTCGAAACAAACGGTAATGGTCGATACGATAATGTAAACATCCTCGGAATGACCGATGGTATCGAAAATAGAGAAGGTAAATATTACGATTGGGACAAAGCACTATTCCGTACCGGAATTTTTCAAGACAATAACCTTTCGCTTTCTGGCGGAACTGATGCAACAAAGTACTTCTCCTCCATAGGTTATACCACCGATAAAAGCAGAATTAGAGTCAATGATTTCGAACGCATATCTGGCCGTCTTAACCTCACGCAAAAGATCGTAGACAACCTCGAATTTGGCACCAATATCAACATTGGACACAACAAGAAAAAAGGTTTTAATGACACCAGAAATACCGGCTCCAATTATTTCCTCCAATCCAGAAATCTTCTGTGGCCTTTGTATTGGCCGACAAACTATAAAACTGGAGAAGATTGGACAGATAGGTACGGTAGTTATGCGTATAACGCCGATTATTATGATAAACAATGGGACAACAGTTCCAAAACAAACAAATTGGGTGTCATCAGCAATTTGACTTGGAGTATCCTCCCGAGCTTAATCGCCAAAACGGTGTTCTCTTATGACTACACAGACATGAAAGACTACCTCTATTATAGTGCTAAACATTTCAATGGGGTTAGTGATGGTGGAGTTGTCAATCAGTTTAATACCAATATGCTGAAATTGGTGAGTTCCAACACGATCAATTATAGCAAGTCCTTCGATAAACACAGCCTGAACTTACTAGCGGGATTTGAGGCCGAAAAAAATAAAACAGATTTTATGCGCACAACAGGAAGAGGTCTGGGCTCTGCGGAACTTCCCTACATCTCCTCTGCGGGTAAGTTTGAGGCCAATGCGTATAGTTGGGGTTATAATTTGATGTCGTTTCTCGGAAGAGCAGAATACAACTACGACAATGCGTATTTTCTTGCCGCTTCCTACCGTCGCGATGGCTCTTCCAAATTGGGACCTAAAAACCGATGGGGAGATTTCTGGTCGATATCAGGTGCCTATAGTTTAAAAAATCTTCCATCGCTTAAAGAAAGCGAAGCAATTAGCACACTTCGTCTTAAAGCATCCTACGGTGTGAATGGAACATTACCAACCGATAATTTTGGATGGAGAAGACTCATCTCCTTCAACAACTTCAATTACAAAGGTCAGCCTGGTGGAAATTTGGTATCGAATCCGGACCCCGATATCACCTGGGAAACATCGTATACCACAAATGCGGGGCTAGAATTTGGCTTTCTCCAAAATAGGATCACAGGATCGGTAGAATACTTTAATAGAACCTCTAAAAACCTATTGCAGGACGTACCCACATCACAAACAACCGGATTTAGTACAGTATTGAGAAATGTAGGCCAAATCAACAATAGAGGCTTAGAAATTGAACTGACTGGCGATATCCTTAAAAAGGAAAATTTCAGATGGAGTGCCAATGTAAATGCTGCATTTGTTACTTCTAAAGTTCAAAAGCTGAACGATAATCAAGATATCATTTGGTATGATCCTACAGGATCAGTCGGAAATGACACAAAAGGAAGTGGAGACGTGAGAGCGCAATTTATCTATCAACAAGGACAATCCACTTTAGCATTTTATGGCTACGAATGGGCGGGTGTAGATCAAAAAAATGGTAGAAACGTTTATTATACCAACAACAATAAAACAGGAGAGGATATCTTTGATTACAATGGGCGCAAGGCGACCTATGATTTTGATCAGGCAAGCTATACGATTATTGGCAACGGTGTGCCAAAAGTGAGCGGTGGTCTAAATACAGATTTTGAGTATAAAAATTTCAATTTAGGCTTCAATTTCATTTATAAAATTGGTGGAAAACTTTATGATGGCGCATTCAAGGATGTCGCTGACGATGGTTATTACTGGGAAAGAATTCGTTCGGAATATGCATTTGAGCACATGTGGACAGACAATAATACCGGAGGAACACTGCCAAAATTGGACGGTAATGACTTGACAGATCCACAAAAATATAGTTCAAGACAATTGCATGATGCGTCTTTCCTTAGATTAAAGAATATCAATTTTGGTTATAGACTACCTAAGAGCATATTGAACAAAATCGGATTTAGCAACGCTCGAGTTTATTTTAATGGCACGAATCTATTAACCGCATCCAAATACAAGATTGCAGATCCCGAAGTCGGTCAGTATGCGACGCGCGGATGGGAAACCCCTATTGGGAAGACCTATACATTTGGAATTGAACTCGGTTTTTAATACTTAATTTTTACATCATGAAAATAGTTAAAATATCCATTATAGCAGCTGCTTTATTGACGTCATTCAGTAGTTGCAAAGATTTCTTAGATGTCGAACCTGGGAATTCAATCGATGCCAACATAAGCTTAAAAAGTGCAAGTGATGCCAGAAACCGAATCAATGGTCTAAGCCGACTGATCGCCTCATCGAGCTATTACGGCCGAAACTTTGAACTGTATGGTGAGGTTAAAGGAGGAGATCTAACGGTTTACTCGCAAGGAAGAGGGTTAGACCAGTTATACTCCTTTAATCAAGATGCTGAAACCAACAACTTCTCCGGCTTCTGGTCTCAAATCTATTATTGTATCGCCCAGACAAATGATGTCTTAGAGAAAATCGAAAAAGTCGATGCGGCATCCAAAGCGCAATATGCCAATGCACAAGGACAATTACTGACGTTACGCGCCTTATTTTATTTTGACCTCGTCAGGTTATACGGTAAATCTTATACGCAGGAGAAGACAGCCCGAGGGGTGCCGATTGTCATCAATTCAGCTTCCTATAATAATAAACCCGGTCGTGCCACGGTAGATGAGGTTTATTCACAAATTCTAAAAGATCTGAAGGCAGGCCAAGAGCTGCTCAGCACAAACAAAAAGCCCGATAACGGCTATATCAACTACTATGCAAACCTAGCCATCCAAAGTCGTGTTTACCTGACCATGGCGGACTACGAAAATGCTTACCAGAAAGCGAATGAGATTATTGCAGACAACGTGTATAAATTGTATGAGAATGAAAAATGGGCGAGCTCTTGGACAAGTATGTATGGCAGCGAATCGATCTATGAACTCGGCATCAACGAAGGTGAAGCAGACCTTGGCACAGCTAGCTTAGGCTATTATCTCATGCGGAGAACCGGGGGGCAGGGCGGTATGTTTTACGCTAGCGATTATTATCTTAATCGGTTGAAAGAGGATACCGGTGACATCCGCTGGGCAATTTTAGGCCGCGATGAAAGCTCAGCTACGCGTATGGGAGCAGTTTATAAAAATTTAGGCAGTGTCAATACCAACACGTCACTCCCATTAAATTCCCTGGGTGATAAAGGGAATACCAATAACACAGCAGTCAATATCAAGGTCATCAGGCTTTCGGAGGTTTATCTTATTGCAGCTGAAGCAGCATTAAAAAAACCAGCATCAGATCCGACGAAAGCGGCGACTTTATTAAATGCCATTAGCAAACGTTCTCCTAATCGCCCTGCGTTCACTGCTGTATCTATCAGTGAGGAGGCCATTCTAAACGAAAAGAGTAAAGAACTGTTTGGCGAAGGACATCGTTATTGGGATATGATCCGTCTAAATAAAAAGATCAATTTCAATGATGATTTTCAGGGCTTAACGATCAAAACTCGACCAAAGGAAATTGATCGAACGTTTGAAAAAACGCTATTACCCATTCCTCAATCTGAAATAAATGCTAACCCAGCTTTAAAAGATGAACAAAATCCAGGATACTAATTTTTAAACAAAAAAGGTCATTAAAAATGACCTTTTTTGTTTATCCCACCACCAAGCAATTAGTACACGCTATTTTTATGCTGTAGTTCATGATGACTAACAGCAAGGTCCAAAAGATAGCCGTTAATAACGGCATAACGCATTTTTTCATCTGTCCCGATAAAAAAATGCGCTGAAGAATCGAGTTTAAGCAAACTTTCTAGCAGGAAAAGCTCGCTAGATACAATGTTCATTGGAAACTGATGCATTTTACCCGCAGCGCCACAGTCTACCACTTGGACGGCGGCAATACCCGCTCTCAATAGATTGTGAATAAGGCCGCTATTCAATTGGTCCATACGAAGTGACTTATCATATTTCTTGGCCGGAATGAATTTAAGTCCAGAAACATCAATATCCACATAACCATAAAAATCTTTCAAATCGCCAATGTCTACTATTGTTCCTTCCACATAATAGTCAGTCCCTATTGTCTTTTCCTGCTGTCGAATGGCAACATCTACAACGACTTGGTTTCCCTGCCGCTCAATCGTCAGATTTCGCAACACTACATCGTGAAGTTTTTCATCATTGAAGGGTATGCATTCGTAATCGGCAATCACATATTGTGCAAAAGATTGGTCGGCAATTTCTTCAAATGCTTTGAGCAATGCTATAAAATTACATTTTCTGACCACCATTTTTTCAGTATCGCCCGCATAAGCTCCTGACTCAATCAAGATCGTCCTTGCCCCCCATTTTTGAAAATTATCGCCAAATCCCCGCGGAGTATGCTCATCGTCATACTTTGCTACCGCATTGGGTATAAATTCCTGAAGGATCTTATTTATACCGACAATCACCCGCATGGCGTCTCCCCGGGTTTCATTGATATTACGCGCATAATCATAGGCTGGCGCTAACAGGGAAATGGTCACCGGTGTGCTTGTTCCGGGAATGTTATAATAATTGTTTTGGTTGTGAAGATTGAAGGCAAAATCAGGCTTTAACAACATGGCTTGCTTTTTTAACAAGGCGGCTTCCACGGTTGCTGTTGCTCTTGCATCTCTATTCATATCCACATCCATTGCAGTTCTCCGTTGAAACCGTTCAGCGCCATCAGGATTTAGCATAGGAATAAAATACAAAGTCATTTTGGATTCTATATCATGCCTATAAGCATCAAAACCATCATCTTTACCCTTAAAAAAATTAAACAGATCAAACATTGCCATTGTCGCAGTAGGTTCATCGCCGTGCATTTGCGACCAAAGAAGTATCTTTATTGGTCCTTTTCCGTACTGCAATCTAAAAATCGAACGACCTTCGGTAGAAGCCCCAATTTCCGCAAGAGCAAAACGTTCAGATCTCCCGATATTTTCTATTAGCGGTAAAATATCGGCATGCTTAAATCTTCTATGCATCAAAGCCTTTTCTCTATAAAAAGAAAAGGCTTTGATGAAATCTTCTTTTACTAATTTCATCTTAATCTTTTAGCGCTGGCTCCATTAAAGCAATCGTTCCTTGCGATGCATCTATACGGACTTTTGCTCCTACTGGCAAAATAAATTGCTCGGCAATATGTCCAATGACAGCTCCAGTATAAGCCGGTATTTTTAACGGTTTGATATAATCGTTGAATAATTGGTCAAGTGTTACGGATCCATATCCCCCAGATGGTTTACAATCGGTACACTTGCCAAAAATAAACCCCTTGATTAGCCCCAGTATACCAGCATTTTTCAACTGGCAAAACATGCGATCAACACGTTCCATATCTTCGTCCACCTCTTCGATAAAAAGAATGGCGTCTTTAAAGCTTGGCAGATAGGATGAACCACATAAGCCGGTCAGTACGGTCATATTTCCACCCAGCAATGTTCCTTCTACTATACCAGGATGAATGGTGGCAATTCGGTCTTTGGTCTGTACAAGGTTATCACCTTTCGATTTGGGATTCTCAAATATCGACGGCCTGTTGGCTACAAATTGGGCATTGAAAGCTTCTGCCAACTTCTTTGTCCAGGTGCTGATACCCACCGCACCATGAAATGTCACAAGTCCCGTTTTGGCATACAATGCCAAAATTAAGGCTGTAATGTCCGAATATCCCAATAAGATTTTTGGGTTACTTGCTATCAGCTTATAATCTAATCTATCCAAAAGACGGGATGTCCCCGAACCGCCTCTGATGCAGACAATCGCATTGACGCTCTTATCTGCAAACATATCGTGTATATCTGCAATACGCTCTTGATCTGTACCCGCCAAATTGCCGTATCGACTGCGTATATGCTTCCCCTCTTTAATGTTAAAACCTAGCGTTGTAAATACTTCACCTGCAATGCGAATTGACTCCTCATCATCCAACACACCAGCTGGCGTTATTAATCCTATGGTATCACCCAGTTTTAGTTTCGTCGCAAGTAAAGCAGCTTGACCGAACAATTCAGTTTGATCTTTCCCTGACTGTGTCATCCCTAACATAGGAATTGACAATCCGCCTAAAGCGATCGACTTTATAAAGGCCCTTTTCTTCATCATGTTAATTACTATCGGTTGAACAACAGACGTTCTCCAGCACCTTTTTCAATCAGCTGTCCATTCGAGAAAGCAATTTCACCCGATACGAAAGTATGCTCGATTGTTGAACTAAATGTATGTCCTTCAAAAGGCGACCAGCCGCATTTTGACAGGATATTAGCTTTCGATACGGTATACGGCTTGTTGAGGTCGACCAATACAAGGTCTGCCCAATATCCCTCACGAATGTAACCTCTATCTTCAATTTCGAACAATGTAGCCGTATTATGTGCAGACTTTTGCACCAATTGTTCCAGGGTCATTTTTCCGGCTTTGACCATATCGAGCAAAGCTTGCAATGCGTGCTGCACAAGAGGTCCTCCACTTGGCGCGGAAGCGTAGGCCTGAGATTTTTCCTCCATGGTATGCGGAGCGTGATCTGTCGCTATCACATCGATATGACCATCCAGTACAGCTTTTAGAATCTGGTCGCGATCATTCGCTGTTTTAACCGCTGGATTCCATTTGATAAAGTTACCTTTTGAGGCGTAATCCTGGTCAGAAAACCACAGGTGATGAATACAAGCTTCAGCGGTTATTTTTTTATCTTTTAATGGAATATCATTCGTAAATAGTGCAATTTCTTTGGCAGTTGATATATGAAGGATATGCAAGCGCGTATGGTATTTTTTTGCGAGTTCGACAGCTTTTGAGGATGATAAGTAACAAGCCTCTTCAGAACGAATTAGGGGGTGCATCTCAATTTTCAGTCCATCTTCGCCATATTTCTCTTTAAATAAAGCCAGATTGGCCTTTATCGTCGCCTCATCTTCACAATGCGTAGCTACTAAGGTTGGAGCATTCGCAAAAATCCCTTCCAATGCTTTTTCATTATCCACCAACATATTTCCAGTAGAAGAACCCATAAAAACTTTTATCCCACATACATTCTTCGGATTCGTTTTGAGGACCTCCTCAAGATTATCGTTCGCCGCTCCCATAAAGAATGAATAATTAGCCAGCGAATTTCTAGCTGCAATATCATACTTATCTTGAAGTAACTGCTGCGTTAATGTGTTTGGAACCGTATTAGGCATTTCCATAAAGGAGGTGGTGCCTCCAGCCACTGCTGCGCGGCTTTCATGCCATATATCCGCTTTATATGTTAATCCTGGTTCCCTGAAATGAACTTGATCATCAATAAGCCCAGGGAATAAATGTAGTCCCTCCGCATTGATTTCTTGATCAGCAGGATGGTTAATTTCCTGAGCAATCATTTCGATGCGACCATTGCTGATATATACGTCAGCAACCTCAACTTTACCTTCATTAACAAGTTGTGCAGATTTTATAAGAATAGATGACATGTTGATTTTTTACTTTGCTTTAGGTCAAAAGTAAAGATTTGTAACCGTGATATCAAATGATCTGGCGAAAGAGTTCGATGCCTGAATAGGATGTCTTTCCCAAGGATTTGAAAAACAAAGAAGAGGCCTCAGCCTCTTCCTTTATTCTTTATCGAATTTGTATCCCACACCTTTTACAGTGGTTACATAATCGTCACCTATCTTTTCGCGCAGCTTGCGGATATGGACGTCAATCGTGCGATTGGTTACTACAACAGAATCTTCCCAAATACTCTTTAAGATCTGCTCGCGTGTAAACACCTTATTTGGTTTTGATGCCAATAAATATAATAACTCAAACTCTTTCTTCGCTAGAACAATCTTTTGTTCTCCTTTGTAGACCAAGAATGAATCCCTATCAATAACCAAGTCGGAAATTTCAATTTTATCCTGAACAGAGGCATCCGATTCTTCAGTGGCATTTCTCCTCAAGATAGCATTGATGCGACTCATTAAAGCACGGGGCTTAATTGGCTTTGCAATATAATCATCTGCACCAACGTGAAATCCAGCAATCTCCGAATACTCTTCGCTTCTAGCAGTTAAAAATACCATGAATGTGCTTTTAAATTCAGGCATTGCCCGCATAATGCGACAAGCTTCAATTCCATCCATCTTGGGCATCATCACATCCAAAATGATCAGGTCAGGATTTACCTGTTTGGCAACGTTGATCGCCTCTTCCCCATTTTGCGCTGTAGAGACCTGATAACCTTCACGATTTAAGTTGAATGCAATTAAATCCAAGATATCCTTTTCGTCATCAACAATTAAAATCTTTTGTTTCGAAGAACTCATTTGTCTTATTTTTTTTGCTAAATTATAAACAAAATGATAACAATCAGTTAACCCTATGTTACCAAATTATTAAGTAATATGCTATTTAACAATAACACAAGGATTACTTAATTGTTTTCTTCAAAAACGTCCCCAGCTCCTCTCCGCGTAGATTTTTCGCTATAATAAAACCGTTCGGATCTAAGATGTAGGAAGTAGGCAAGGCTTTAACCCGGTAATCGATAACAACAGGCGAGCTCCAAGCTTTCAAATCAGATACATGTGTCCAAGTCAACTTATCATCTTCGATAGCCCGCATCCATGAACCAGGATTGTCGTCAAATGAAACAGATAATATTTCAAATCCTTTACCATGAAAGGCATTATACAACCGAACAAGATTAGGGTTCTCTTGACGACAAGGCATACACCACGAAGCCCAAAAGTCGATCAATGTATATTTACCTTTAAAACTAGACAACTTCACTTCTTTATTGGATGGTGTAAAGGATATCAGTTCAGGAGCAGGCTGCCCAATCGCCATTTTTTTTAGCTTTTGGGTTTCCTCTTTAAATTGGGTCACGTACCTATTCTCCGTAAATTCATCCTTTATTTTATCGGCATAAGCAATAATTTCACTTTCCGCCACTTCGGGATCTAAGGTGGAGATGGCATAAAATCCAGCCAAATCATTGTGTTTATTCGAAAAATCGACCGCTTTCTTCGTATATGTACGTAGTACTTCTGCAAATTTGGCTTTATATTCTGCACGAATCTTTTCAATCTCGTCTGCTGTCGAGTTCGAAGTTAGCTTAGAAAATACCGTTTGCAAGGAATCCTGCACATAATCGCGATAGTTCCGTTCTTTGGCAAAGGGCTGTATCGTTTTTGACAATTCAGAACCTTCCACCTGGTAATCATTGACATCCTTATGAAGGTCTGTATTAAAAGTAATGGTCTCCCCAGGAGAGGCGATCAAATCATACCGATTTTTACCTACCCGCAAAGATAATAATCTGGATTGGCTAGCAGGCCTTACAAACTGAAATTTGTTATTGTCGCCAAAAAACATAGAATCGAGTTTTGTATCCCCTTCATATAACGAAATAACTTTGACATTGCCAGGATTTTCGACATTTCCTGCAATGGTAAACTGCTCCTTATTTTGGCAACTCATCATCAAACCAACAATTCCTACCGCAAAAAAAACTGCCTTTTTCATCCGTTTATTTTTAGTTGTTAATACCTATCCTTAATAGCCTTATTTAACTGCTCTTAAATTTATTTCAAGAAGTCTATTGCGCGCGCAATTGCGACCTTTAATCCCGCAGGATTTTTACCTCCAGCTGTCGCGAAGAAAGGCTGACCACCGCCCCCTCCTTGGATATCCTTAGCTAATTCTCGAACAATTGTACTTGCATTTAATCCTTTTTCTTTAGCCAGTTCGTCGGATAAAACAACAGTCAAGCTTGGCTTACCATCAAATTCAGCACCTATTACTAAAAACAAGTTAGTGACAGCACCTTTTAAAGCATACGCCAATGTTTTCACAGCTTCAGCATTTGGAAGATCAACAATGGTAGACAAGAAATTAATCGGTCCAACCTGTTGGATCTCTGCTTCTAAATCAGCCTTCAAGGCTAACGATTTTTCTGTGATACTTTTCTCGACTTCTTTCTTCAAGGCACCATTCTCATCGATGATTTTACCTAACGCAGACACAAAATCCTTTGGATTATTCATGAGCTCTTTCAGGTGATGAACCAATTCAAAATGTTCACGGATAACCGATGCTGAGCGCGTTCCCGTAATTGCTTCGATACGACGGACACCAGCTGCGACAGCAGATTCGGAAACAATTTTGAAAAACCCGATCTGACCCGTTGCTTTGACATGTGTACCCCCACAGAGTTCTTTGGAATATTGATCTTCAAAAGTAATCACACGCACAAAATCACCATATTTTTCCCCAAATAAGGCTGTAACACCCGAATTAAGGGCCTGTTGGTACGGAACATTCCGTTCTTCCTTCAAGGGTATATTTTCGCGAATCTTAGCATTGACAATATCCTCTACCTGCTTAATCTCCTCGTCGGTCATTTTCGCAAAATGAGAGATATCAAAACGTAAAGTATCGGCGTTAACCAATGATCCCTTTTGGTTCACGTGATTTCCCAATACCTGTTTCAAAGCTGCATGTAATAAATGGGTTGCCGAGTGATTGTTTTCGGTATCGGTTCTTTTGGTTTTATCAACCTGCGCTATAAATGTACCTTTCAATTCAAGCGGCAATTTGTTTGTAAAGTGAACAAATAGCCCATTTTCCTTTTTAGTATCTGTGATATAGATCTTCTCACCTGTTGATTCCGAAATCAATTCCCCAGAATCGCCCACTTGGCCCCCACCCTCAGCGTAAAAGGGGCTAACTGAAAGCACCAATTGGAATTGCTCTTTATTTTTTGCTACAACTTTACGGTATTTAACAACCTCAGTAACGGCAGTTAATGTATCATAGCCTACGAATTCAAACCCTTCATCTTCATTTACTTCAATCCAATCACCGGTGTCAATAGCTGTGGCAGCGCGAGAACGATCTTTCTGAATTTGAAGTGCTTGGCTGAAACCTTCCATATCGACAGTTAAGCCTTTTTCACGCGCTAACAATTCCGTTAAGTCGATCGGGAATCCGTAAGTATCATAGAGTTCGAAAGCAAAATCCCCCTTAATGACAACGTTATTCTCCACATAATTTTCAAATCGCTGTACACCGGTGGATAAGGTTCTAAGGAACGAAACCTCCTCTTCTAAGATCACTTTCTGTACAAAATCCTGTTGTTGAATCAATTCATCAAATACGCCTGCGAACTGAGACGCCAATACAGGTACAATTTCGTTAATAAAAGGGGTTTTAAAGCCTAAAAATGTATAAGCATAACGTACCGCGCGGCGTAAAATACGGCGAATCACGTAGCCTGCTTTATTGTTGGATGGCAGTTGGCCATCAGCAATTGCAAAACTTACTGCACGGATATGATCAGAAACTACGCGCATGGCGATGTCGGCCTTTTCATCTATCCCATATTTTATACCTGATTTTTCAGCGATAAAATCGATAGTAGGTGTAAATACGTCGGTATCATAATTGGAAGTCTTACCCTGTATGCATCGCACCAAACGCTCAAAGCCCATTCCAGTATCAACATGTTTAGCTGGTAGCGACTGAAGCGAGCCATCTTTCAATCGATTAAATTGCATGAATACGAGATTCCAGATCTCAATGACTTGAGGGTGGTCTGCATTCACCAAACTCTGTCCGGAAGTTTGTTCACGCTCTTCTGTGCTGCGCATATCAAAATGGATTTCGGAACAAGGCCCACAAGGTCCTGTCTCCCCCATTTCCCAAAAATTATCTTTCTTGTTTCCAAGGAGAATTCTATCTTCGCTAATCCATTCTTTCCAGAAATTGAAAGCTTCCATATCACGCTCCAAGCCTTCTTTGGCATCTCCTTCAAAAATAGTTACATACAGACGGTCTTTGTCTAACTTATATACAACTGTCAATAGTTCCCAAGCCCAAGCAATCGCTTCTTTCTTAAAGTAATCACCGAAACTCCAGTTTCCTAACATCTCGAACAACGTGTGGTGATAGGTGTCAATGCCGACTTCTTCCAAATCATTGTGCTTTCCAGAAACACGTAAACAGCGTTGAGTATCGGCAACGCGAGGAAATTTAATGGGTGCTTCACCCAGAAATAAATCTTTGAATTGATTCATTCCCGCATTGGTAAACATTAAAGTTGGGTCATTTTTTACAACTACTGGTGCTGATGGTACTATTTGATGCCCCTTACTTTTAAAAAAGTCCAAAAAGGCCTGACGAATTTCTCTACTTGTCATTTAATTATCTAAAAATATGTGCAAACTTACTCAAAATTGATAGGTTATGCAATGTGGAATTCCATATATTGACCTTGAAACGACCGTTTTCTCTAAACAACGAAAAGTGCGACTTTGACTTTTCAAACAAAAAATTCAGATGCTAACATTCAGCCAGTTAAGACATACCAATTTTATTGGTGACAGCAATCACAAATTGATATTAAATATAACATTCTAAAAGTGTTATTCGTTATTCATATTTGTGCAAAACTTCTCAGCTTTCACATGTAAAACGATAAAAACTATTTGACCTGAGGTCATCCACAATTACATTTGTTTTATTACATTTGATAGTAAAATAGGGAATTGGGTATGCTTTCCAGCACATTCCCTAGTGCAAAATAAATAAGATTAGATTTTGTAGATTAAATTCCTTCTAATGAAAAAAAACATTCTACTACCGGTAGATTTTTCGGCTCATGCTATCAATGCTGTTAATTATGCGGTGAACCTATCCCTGGAAAAGGGTTATGCGCTCCACCTTTATCACAATTACACCTCTGCTTCTGCGGTGTTCGAGGAAGAAAACAGCCCTAATGACGCAAACTCTCCAATTTTTAAAGCGGATATCCTTATCAAAGATCTAGCAGAATCAATAAAGCTACAACATCCTACACTTCAAATATCGACACAATGTGAGCGAGGTATGATTACAGAAACGCTACCTGAACTTGCTACTCCGGATCAGTTTGATTTTCTAGTTATGGGCACTAAGGGCATCACCAATGAGGACAGTAAGCTTATTGGCAGCACCACGTATGTCATTAGCAAAAAAGCCAAAATACCTGTATTAGCCATTCCAAACGAAGCATATTATACACCTATAGATACTGTCGGCTTACTGTCCAATTTTAAAGAAGAAGAGATCCATACAGTCAAAGACTTTGTCAATATTATCGGTAAAGATTTTGAGTTAAAACTTATGCATGTACACTACGATCACTCATCAGAAAATAGAATCGAGGATAAGCTTGAAGTATGGAAATATAAGATCAAAAAACATATCGGCGTAACCAATATTGCAATAGAAGTTGATTCGATCCAAGGTGATATTGAGGATCTAGATACAGTTCCAGAAGTCATTAACGAGATGATCCATAACGAAAAGATAAAAATTCTATTAGTGACAAGATCGAGAAAATCATTCTTTGAACGCGTCTTTTCGCGTTCGGTCGCAAAAGCATTATTTAGCCATCCGTTAATCCCGATATTTTTCACAAAAGCATAATACCTTATAGCCATGTCTAAACTATTAATACCTGTCGATTATTCCGAAAATGCACGAGTAGCCGCATTTTATGCAGCGCAAGTGGCTGCGATGTCAAATAATGAGATCACACTCTTTCATTCGTTCACATCCCACAGCAATAAATTTGCAAATGCGAAGCATTTAGTAGACCCTACGGAGGTGGAAGCTCATCAGAAAATGGAGAAGCTTGTAGCCGAACTTCTACAAGAATATCCTTCACTTAAAATTTCTACCTTATTTGACAACGGTATTTTGGCCGAAACACTGGAAAAACAAGAGATAAAAGAGACATACCAAACGATCATTATGGGTACAAAAGGAGTCACAGGACTCGAATCTGTTTTGATCGGAAGTAATACTTATGATGTTATTAAAGAGTCCAAAATACCTGTTTTAGCTGTTCCAAAAAATGCGATAAAGCTCAAAAAGGATACCATTGGTTTGTTAACAAATTTCAAACCTGGCGAACTTGAAGTGCTCAAACAAGCTATTCCGTTATATGGCAAAGACTTCCATCTTCAACTGATTCACATTAATAAAAATGAACTGGAAATCAAAGTATTAGGAAAAAAACTAGAAAACTGGATCGAAGAGATTATTAGTGAAACTGGCATTGAAGACATTTCATACATTGTCAAATCGCCTAGTTATTTTGCGGGTTCTCGAGAGAATGTGGCTAACGGTATTCATACCATTATCAGGGACGAAGACATTGATGTTATTTTGATTACAAAAAGCAGGAAAACTTTTTTTCAAAACATTTTTACTGAAAATATTGTTAAGCATCTGGCTTTTGAAATTGAAGTGCCAAACTTCTTTGGGCGTGTAGAGTAACCAAATAATTTTTGGCAAATTTATTGCAAGAGTGTTCAGTGAGTTAATTTAACAACAGTATTATAGTAGATAATTTTACAAACACGCATTATGAAAATTAGCCTTAAAAAATCAGGATTACTTGTTGCGGCAGGAATTTTATCCACCGCATCCTTTGCGCAAAGCACAAAAGACGCATCAATTGAAGGCACAACACCATTAGGCTCGGCAACACAATATAGAACGTGGTCGATCGGTGTGGGAGCAGGTGTAACGAGCTTGCAAAATATCGCCAAGTTTAACAACGGTGGTTACGATAAATTGGATTGGAATTTGGGTTATAGTGCTTACATCAAGAAGCAAATCTCCCCTTCCTTTGGATTGAAAGCTACTTATTTTGGTGGAAAAACATCAGGCTACGTTAATAGCGATAAACAGACAGGATTTGAAACTAAAACACCTTGGTCTGTAGCGTTGTCGGGCGAGTTTTTAGCAGCAAATACCAACTGGAGATTTTTCAACAGCTTCATTAAACCGTACGCATCCATTGGTGTTGGTGTAATGAACGCCGAGACCGCTGCAATCGCTAACGGGAACAGAGGAGAATATGGTGACTCGTATTCTAAGATTTATGTACCGGCAGATTTTGGTTTTAAATTCGCCGTAGCAAAAGGTATCAACTTTGAACTTGGTTACCAATTGAATTGGGCGAACCAACGTTTTGACAACAGAATGGGTACCGATAACCCAGTGGGTCAACAATACAAAAATGACTTATTCACTTATGCTCATGCAGGCCTAGAATTTGCATTGGGTAGTGGTAGCAAACCTGCTTTAAACAATTCTAACCCTGTCGCAACCCTTGTCAATGACTACACGGTCAAGTACGATGACTTAAAGGCTCAAAATGATGCATTGAATGCTAAAAATCAAGCGTTACAAGGACAGTTGGATGGTCTCAACAATGATCTAAAAGACGACGACGGCGATGGCGTTGCTAATAAATACGACAAATGTCCAGGCACACCTTCTGGTGTCCAAGTGGATGGATCGGGTTGTCCAATTGTTGTTAAAAACGAAACCAAGGTCGTAGAGAAAGTTGTGGTTACAGAAGCAGATAAGAAAGTTGTTGCTGATGCGATCAAAAACTTGGAGTTTGATTTAGGTAAAGCAACTATTCGCTCTAGCTCTTATGCGACATTGAATAGAGTTGCCGCTTTATTAATCGAAAAGAATTTCAGCTTAAAGCTTGCTGGTCACACAGATAATACAGGCTCACGCGAATTAAATATGCGTTTGTCTAAAGAACGTGCAGAAGCTGTAAAGGCGTATTTAGTATCGCAAGGGGCAAATGCTTCACGTATAGAGGCCACCGGATATGGTCCTGACCAACCAATTGCAACCAATAAAAATGCAGCTGGCCGTCAACAAAACCGCCGTGTTGAGTTCACACTTTATTAATAACTAATAAATCAGATAAATAAAAAGGTGTTTTTAAGTTAAAAGCACCTTTTTATTTATCTGATTGTCATATTTCAACTACAAACCTTTAGCAAATTTAATTTTCCAATTATTATTTTTGTAGCGGTTTATACAAACAGAGATTATATGAAACTAAAATTACAATTCGTACTCGCACTTGCATCTGCGGGCTTATTTGCGAATACTGCAAATGCTCAAAATGCAAAAGCATCATCCATTGAAGGAACAACACCATTTGGACCAGCTACACAATATAGAACATGGTCTATCGGTATTGGTGCCGGGGTGACAAATCAAACGAACATTGCTGGCTTTAACCGTGCAAATTATGAGGATTTAGCGTGGAATTTGGGCTATAGTGCCTACATTAAAAAGCAAATTTCTCCTTCTTTTGGCATCAAGGCGAGCTACTTTGGGGGTAAGACTGGTGGAGCGTTTAAAGATGGAACACAATCTTTTGAAGCTAAAACACCATGGTCTGCGGCCTTGTCGGGCGAATTCCAAGCGGCCAACACCAACTGGAGATTTTTCAACAGTTTCATCAAGCCTTATGCATCGATCGGTATGGGTGTGATGAATAGCAAAACTACCTTAACAACCGGATCAACTTCTCAGGAAGCGGATGGCATTTCTAAAATTTACGTACCATTGGATATGGGATTTAAATTTGCTGTCGCTAAAGGTATTAACTTCGAGCTAGGTTATCAATTAAACTGGGTTAACCAAAACTTTGATGGCATTCAAGCCGGTCAATATAAAAATGACTTGTTTACTTACATCCATGGTGGTTTAGAATTTGCATTGGGTAGTGGTAGCAAACCTGCTTTAAACAATTCAAATCCTGTCGCGACATTAGTCAACGATTACACCATGAAGTATGATGACCTTAAAGCACAAAATGATGCTTTAAATGCTAAGAACCAAGCGCTACAAAATCAATTAGATGGTTTGAACAGTGATTTGAAGGATGATGATGGTGACGGTGTTGCCAACAAATATGACAAATGCCCGGGTACTCCTTCAGGTGTACAAGTAGATGGTTCTGGATGTCCAATTGTGGTGAAAAACGAAACTAGAGTTGTAGAAAAGGTTGTTGTGACAGAAGCTGACCGAAAAGTAGTTGCTGATGCCATTAAGAACTTGGAATTCGATTTGGGAAAATCGACAATACGTCCTACTTCATACGCTACATTGAATAAAGTTGCAGAACTGTTGATCGAGAAAAACTTCAGTCTAAAACTAGCTGGACACACCGATAATACAGGTTCCCGTGAATTGAACATGCGTCTATCAAAAGAACGAGCTGAATCGGTGAAAGCATATCTTGTATCACAAGGCGCTAATGCATCTCGCATTGAAGCTACAGGCTACGGTCCTGACCAACCTATCGTATCCAATAAAACTGCTGATGGTCGTCAACAAAACCGCCGCGTAGAGTTTACACTTTATTAATCGGTATTCTTCGATATATAGCCCAAAGGCATCCCTCTCCAGGGATGCCTTTTTTTATGGCATTAACGGACTAAATCTGAAATCTCCGTCGTGTTCATAACAAATAAACATCTGAACAACAAAAAGATAACACCAACAATACATACATTATATGTATTTTTATGAAGCTAAGTCTTAAAAAATGCGTAAACCAACCGTTTTTGTTTTAACCCTTTTTTCACTACTTGTTTCCGCCTGTGAAAAGGATCCATCGCTGAACGATCCGGGGTCAAATGCAACGATCAATCAATGGACGTTAAAGCAGATGCAACAATACTATTATTGGAACGATAAAATCGGGAAAACAAATGATCATCAGCAAGCTCCCGATCTATTTTTTAAAAATCTCCTATTTCAAGAAGACCATTACTCCCGCATATTACAGACACTTAACAGCGACACCTATGGCAATACCTTGACAAACACCTTTGGATTCGATATGGTACAAGTCCGAACCACTGATCAAACCATCCAACTGGTTACTCAAGTTGTTCCGTTTAGCGAAGGATATTTAATGGGGCTCCAGCGAGGCGACAGGATAAGCCATATCAACAATGAGCGCATAAACCAAGGCAATATGCGATTACTGCTAGACAAATCCTTACCGTTACCAACGATGCAATTAAAGCGTAACGATGGTAAACTATTCAATCTGCCCTCTTCCTATATTTCGCAACCGGTCCTCTATGCAGCTAAACTTATCTCCACCTCCCCCACTGTAGGTTATATCTTTTTAAGCCAATTTGACTTTAGTGGCGCTTATTCACTATTGGAAGTTGTCCAACATTTCAAGTCACAACAGGTCCAGCAGCTGGTTGTCGATTTACGTTACAACCCAGGCGGACAAGTTGCTTTTGCTGCATTTTGTGCACTTTTATTAGCAGATATCAAAGAAAATGACATTTTTGCCAGATACCAAGGTAACAGAAACATCAAAAATAGAGAAGACAGCTTCGCAGCAGCACTGCAAGGTCAGCCTGATGGCTATTCATTTTCAGCGAAAGACATTTTAAAACAAGGTTTACATTTAAAAAGAATTTATATGCTTACAGGGCCAAACACGGCATCTGCGTCTGAAATGTTAATGAATGGATTAGCTCCGTATGTGGAGGTTGTTCAGGTTGGCAATAAAACCTATGGAAAAGATATGGCATCGACCACACTAACTACACCCCAGGAAATTCATGGCGCTGAACGTGCCTGGCATTTGATCCCAATGATTTATAAAATATATAATAAAGCAGGACAAGGAAATTACAGTAATGGAATTTCTCCGCAGAAAGTAACGGATGAGTTTGCCTTTTTACCTTTGGTGCCGATAGGTGATTCCAGAGATCCATTGATTCGGGAAGCACTACGAACAATCAGCAATAAGACTACAGGAGCCAAGGGTTTTGCCAATGCAACAGAAAAAATGAATATTTTAACTCCAAAATATATGGGCAGTAGTTATCAGACAATACCCATTGACGTGAGTGCACAGGACAAGACCGGACAATAGTTTTATCAGTGTGCGCAGGAATTCAATGAGGTAATGACCATACGTAGATCAGCTCCAGTCTGCCCATTTTTGGCTAACTTGCGAAAAGGACGAGAGTTCATTAAGATTGGTAAATTCCCGACGCAATTTGTAAAGGACTTCCGAATCTACAACCTGCTTCAGATCTCCCTGGATTTCCAAGGAGATCGCCAATAGTTTTCGATGTTTTAAATCGCTGATGCCTCTCATGATGAATTTATGCTAATTGATTTACCTATAACCTCATTATTGACGTCGCTGTATTTTCTTCAAATCTCCTATTTTCTTAACCAGATATTCTCCAAGCTATAGCCTATACCGCCAATTTCAGAAACTGCATCAACATCTAAGTAAGCATCGGATTCTTTTTGAGGAAGATATACAATACCTACATCTACCGAAAAATTAAAGAACAAATAGACATTTTGCCCATCCACAAGGATTGGCTTTAAATCGCTATCCAAAACCTGGGCCTTTGCTACAAAAAGGGGATCAATTGGTATCTTGATAAATTCTTCGGTGATTTTATCCGATATCAACCCAGTAGTCAGGATCGGAGTTTCGTCATATTTGACCAAATCCATTCCCCAACTTTCATCATAAACAGGTTTACCTTGATAAACCGCCAATCGAATCGGCTCGCCTTTTGGTGAAATCGTCCTGTTATAATTCAATATCTTTACCTGTATCACACCCGGAATCGGCTTTACATCATCACCTAAAGGGTTCGGTCCAACAACCAAGGAAGGATCAATGGGACTCTTGCTATGAACACCAAAGGTATTTAATCCTGATTTGAGGGGCAGCCGTTGCTCTAGGACCACCTGATCCTTGTTATTAAATGCAACGACCAATGAAGAATCGGCATCTTTATTTCGTATAAAAATAAAATTAGCATCGCTTGGATTAGCAACTTTTCCATCTACCGTTACTCTTTTTACATCCACAGACGCAGAGCTATAGGATCTAAAAGCAATGCGTGCGATTTCATCCTGCATTTGAACCACCTCGCCTTTTTGACAGGAGGATAACATACACCCGATCCAAAGGGCGCCAAAATATAGAAATATATTTTTTATCATATAGAAGCAACTTAAAAAAGTGAGCCATAAAAATGGCTCACTCAACAAATAAATATTAATAATTTTTTGGATTAAATTGAGTCCAAGTAGCTGTCCAAGGAGCAGTTGTCGGATGGAAAGCACCTTTATAAGTCGTCGTGCCGTCACCATATGCTGGCGAAGTCGACAGCGGCCTTAAGGAAGCCGGGTTAAATAAAGTTGTTGTAGGATAAAAGATATTTCCAGCGCCCGCCAGTTTCAAATACGTTGTTGCATCGGTTGAAACATTTGTTTGGTTTCCTGTAGGAGTACCGCCACTAAAAGCTGCAGTATAAGCGTGTACAACGTTACCCGTAAACGTACCTGTTGCACCACCCTCGAATGCAGCACCTGTTGAATAACCGGCGATAATTGAGTTTTGGATATCGTATTCTGACGCTCTTCTCCAACGGTTACCAAATTTCAGTTTTGTATTCGCCACAGTCGCATCCTTTATACCTAAGAAAGTAAAGTTTTTCAATACTGGGCGAGTTTTAGGAGTAGCAGAATATGGTGCTGTTCCCTCGTTATCAGACTCCAGACCATTTGAATCCGAGCTACCACTAGAGGTGCTATTCGTCGAATTAGGATCTTTTAATGACAACGCATATTGAATTGTTCCTGTGTAGCCATGATCAAAATCAAAATCGTCATCGTCATTTGATAATGCAACTAAGTATTTCGCATTAACAGTACCCCCAAAAAACTCGAACGCATCATCTTTACCCCAAGACACCTGAATATTTTCCAAGGTAGTCCCAGTACCGACACCGCCCAATGTTAGTCCGTTAATCTCGTTATCAGCAGTTAAGTTATAACCAGCAAATTCAATGCGTACATATTTCAATGAGCCTGAATTATCTGCAGCATTGGTACCACCATAAGTAACGTCTACCCCCACAGGTTGAGGAATCCCTTCGATTCTCCTAGTGGCGGCTTGATTGGTCGTTGCGCTACCCAACAATACGACCCCTCCGAAATCACCAGGGTTACGAGATCCTGCCGCATTTGGAGAAGTAAATACGATTGGTGCGGAAGCAGTACCGTTAGCGATTAATTTCGCTGTTTTAGGCACAACCAAAACACCTTTGATATTTTGTGTTATTCCGGTGATTTGGTCATCGTAAGCTTTAGTTAAACCAGAAGTAATGTAAGTCCCCGCTTGAATCGTCAATGTCGCACCCGGTCTTACGAAAGCAACTCCATCAATTTTCCATACGGTATCCGCAGATAGCGTAGTCTTCGTAATAATACCGGCAGCATCTGTTGGGATTGTTGCCTGAGGTTTGTTTGGCAAACCAGCATTCAAATCTGAATTAGGTCCTACATTGTCTTTGTTACAAGAAGCCAATGCGATTGCGCATACGCTTGCTACTGTTAAGATTTTTTTCATTTTGTGTTAAATAATCACTAGTTTTGCCATCACAAGATCATTTTTTAGACTATGCTTCCCTATGGGATAGCATTTCATAAGGTTGCATAGTTGTTTTCAATCACCCGTTTTCTGTATTTTTCTGTCTTATTTCCCTGTTGTGCGGCGTGGACAAACGCGGAACTTATGTACATTATTGAAGAGTGATATGAAACTGCCTCGCGCAGGTATTTTATTTAAAAATTATAAGTAACTGAAAGATTAAATCTTCTTCCATCCTTTTTACGGTAGGTTATTATATCCCCATCCGCTTTATTATATTTATTATCTCCCTTTACTTTTGTGGTGACATAGTCACCTGTCTGAGGATCATTGGCAGTCGTAAACCCTTCAGTGTTTTCATAATAGCGTGTCCAATCATCAAGCAGATTAGCCAAATTAAGTTTGACTTCCATTTTTTTATTTAAAAAACGTGCATAAAATTGTGCATCCAACTGCTTTGGAGCCAATTCATATTCAACTGCTGAGAGGTTAAAATTTCCGATATTTGTCCGATACCCCCTATGGTTATAACTTGTCGTAATTCCGAAATAATCGCCCCAATAACCAAACCCGAGATTTAACAGCCATGGCGATTGTCCCATCAAAGGTCTATCTTGCCCCGGATAACGCGACTGGCGACGTTTAGGTCCATCGGGGGTGGCGCCATCAATAGTTTCCCAATGGGATAACACATTGACTTTTGATTTCAGAAGCGTGCCATTAGCTGATATAAATAGATCTTTTAGCCATTCTTTATCGCCTATAAAGGCAAAGTTTTTTCGAATTTCTAATTCTATTCCTAAATTCCTTGCAGATTCCATATTTGCAAAAGTATAATTCCGCTTATCGTCTCCTCGATGTACTAGCTCTATCGGTTTGTCTAAATACTTATAATAGCCCGTGAGGGATATTATTTCACCGGAAGACGGATACCATTCAAAACGCATATCCAGATTATCAATCACAGTACTCTGCACTTGTTCTCCCGACACATAACCATCTAATTCAAAATCATACATCGCAAACATACCTACCTCTCTAAAATCCGGACGAATTACCGTACGCGCATAACTTCCTCGAATATTGAATGTATTGGTTAAACTGAATGTGGCATTAATAGATGGTAAAAACCGCCAGTTATTTTCTTTTACACCAAGTTCATAGGCTTCAGCACCATTTGTATCTCCCTTTTGATACTTTCTTTTATATAGTTCCTCCTGTCTACTATTAAGATCAAAATATTCAGCCCTTACGCCATACACCAACCGCAATTTTTGCCATAGCCTTTGATCAGCCATTAAAAAAAGTGCATGGGAACTCATTTCTCCATTATAATATCTTCCGCCAAGACCTTCGGCATAATAATATGCCTGTCCATCTCCATTTCCGATATTTTCATTTGAAAATAATCTATCATAACTCGACTCAATTGGAGGGGCAGGTATGCTAACCTTGCCAACCAAGGTCGATCGTGTCATAGGTAAAAATTTAAACAAATCCAACGCTCTTTTTTTGGTCCAAGCCTGGTAACCTAATTTTACAAGAGTTGATACTCCTGCGCCCCGTTGAAATTTCCGAGAAAATGCAGCGCTCCAATTATAATCGGTTTCATCTATACTAGTCCACATTCGCCAATCAGTTACCGCCCCTTTATTAGAAAATCCAGCAGTTGTCAATAAATTAGGTGTTTGAAAATAAGGTTGATCGTCTATCGTGGTGGTTATCCTATAGGAGAGCTTTCGTTCATCTAATATTTGCTGTTTAATCTTATTGATGGTAAACATTCCCTCCGCTTTTACATGCCAGGGCAGCTGATATTCTCCGATCAACTGATGCTGCTGCAACGACATCGCCTCAGGTAATTGATACGTCAGCCTATTTGCTTTTGGATCAGGGTCAGTGTATACTTTTCGAATACTTTCATTGTAATTATTGGCGTATGTACGTGCATATATATTTCGTAAAGAAACTTTAAATCCATCCGCTTGATACCCCATATTTGCAACCAATCCAGCGTTACTGTTAAAGCGATAAGAGGTGCTGGCACCATTGTCTCCGATACCAGTACTATCTATATAGTGCACTCCAATTAATGCAGACCCCCTCGTATTATTGAAAGCAACAATATTCTGCTCGTTTCTAAAGTTTACCGAAGCTGCAAAGCCGAATCGATTTCCGTTATTTAACTGATACAAGCGACCAAGCGACAAACGCATATTCTGATTAGGGTAAGCTTTATATTTATATTGCTTCATGGCATCACTGTTAAAGCGTTTGGACTGTGCGATAGCGTCCAAATCGTTGTACTTCACAGCATCGCCAAATTCAGTTGGATTTAAAGGGGTATTATTTAATTCCTCGTCTGTCAAAATATAACCTGGGGGCGCATCTAATAGTAAAGACCTACTATTCCATTGCCAGGTTCTTATTCCATCGGGCATTTTTGAAGATTTGTCAAAGAAACCGAAATATTCACTTGTATGTCGCTCTCCAAGTCGGTAAAAATCTTTCCCCAAAGTTTGACTATTACTTCCTGATCCAATTTGTATTGTTGTAAAATTCTCTTCAGGAATATCAATCGTATTCACCGAAACCTGTCCGCCGGAAAATTCAGCGGATACATCCGGGGTTGCCGTTTTATTGACCACCACCGAGCTCACCATCTCTGTCGGTATAATATCAAAAGAAAAATCACGTCTATTCTGCGAAGTACTCGGAATCACCACACCGTCCAACATGGCCTGATTGTAGCGATCGGACATCCCCCGCACAATGACGTTCCGGTTATTGACGGTGGTCAATCCGGTAACACGTTTTAAAACCTGCCCCATATCATTGTCCGGTGTTCGGGCAATCTGTTCGGCGGATATTCCGTCCGTCACCGACACTGCATTTTTTTGCGCCGCGTACAATCCGGCTACGGAAGCTTTTTTAAACGAGACACTGACAATAGCCGTTTCTAGCGCATTTACCTGCGTCTTCATGGCAATGTTTAACCCCGTCCGTTGTCCGCCCTGTATTTTAACCCCCTCAACACGTTGAGTCTGGTAAGACAGGTAGCTGACTTCCAACATGTAGGTTCCTGGTGCAGCATTTAAAAGATAGCTCCCATCGATCCCGCTCTGGGTTGATTTATTGGCCCCGATCAGTTTGATGCTGGCATTGGCCAAAGGCTGACCGCGATCATCAATAACTTTACCTGAAATATACCCATTCTGCTGTACTGGTTTTTCGATCAATGTAATATAGACACCGTTGTCATGAGCCATCAGGTCAGTCTCCCTGAGCAGATAACGCATGACATCGCGGACACTATTACTTTTAAAGATTTTGGCATTTACCTTTTTCTTTGCCAGATTGTATTTCGCTGCATCGAAAGCGATATGTATATTTTGGGATTCCAAACGTTCGAAAGCCGCCGGAATATTGGATTCACTAAAAGAAACTGTAATCTTTTTATTGAGTAACTGGCCGTATGCACCCGAAGCTAAAAGCATTTCGGCAGACACGATCGAAAGAAGTAAACCTACCAACGATGTCCTTATCATAAACTTAATATCGTTTTGCGTAACGTATTGCTTAAATTTCATAATTTTGTATGCGTATATAATATCTCTATAAGTTGTTGTATATGTTATTTATACCATCGCTAAATGGTGTATCATGTAGAGTTGACGATGGCCGTCGTCAGCTCTTTTTTTATCCCCAAACTAGTAAATATGCACTATCCTGCCCTCCTTCCTGGATTTGTTGTGATGAATTGCTTTGATACTTTCTAGGGTTGCCGTCCAGGACAGCTGCTTTGATATCGGCATGCTATACCGTTGTTGGGCAATGCGCTGGTCGTAGGTTTTAATATCCACATCATAGATATTTTTGACCGCCAGTGCCAATTCTGCAAAACTGCTTTGCTTAAGATAAACTCTCCCCTCCATCCAGCTATTACGTGTCGTCAGATCAAAAGTCTCCTGATTACTATTGTGGTTATTTTTGGTATAACGGATCTGTTCGCCACGGGTCAGCACACCCAGCGGATTATTATTGGCAATTACCTGCACTTTACCTGTAAATACAGACACCGATATATCATCCAGTTCCGCATAGTTTTTCACGGTAAAAGAGGTCCCCAGCACCTTGGTCTGTATTTGTCGGGCATTCACAATAAAAGCTTTTGTGGAATCTTTCTTGACCTCAAAATAAGCCTCTCCAGCTAGAAGTTCGACAACGCGATCCTTCCTGTCGTAGGAGACCGTATCCAATTTAATTTTGGAATACGCATTCATCACAACAATAGATCCATCAACTAAAAGCACCCGTTTACGCTGTGACGCACCGGTTTCAAAAATTCTGTACCCCGGCTTTAAACTCAATTCGTTTTGGGAGAAATTCAGATCTTGCTGCTTTTTCCAAAATAAAACACCAAAACACAATAGCAGGCTAGCGGCAACTGCTCCGCTCCAATAGCTTAGCTTCCGAATGACTGATTTCTTAGGCTTAGTCTGTATAATACATTGCTCTATTCGATTCCACAACCGAACCTCATCAACCTCTCCTTCAGGGATTTCCTGTCGATCGAGCGTATCATACCAGTGATCAATCAAGGACCTTTCGGCCTTGTCGGCTTTATTCTGCTGGTATTTATAGATTAAGGATTCAAAAATTCTTCTTTTCACTTTTTTTACTTGCTGTTTATATACAAGTCTTCAAAAATGTCAGAACGTACTTCAATAAATGGTTAATGTTTTATAAAAGAATTGTTAAGTCGATTTTTAGTCCACAATCACTTACAAACAACTGCTATTTACCTGGAAATTTCGTCCAAAACAAAAATTAGCAAGAGAGTAAAACTACCATTTTGAACGTTTTGATAATCAACTATCGCTTTTCTAAGTCTTTTGGATGCTTCGGTAAGGTTATTTTTCACAGTTTGCTCCGAAAGTCCCACGCGTAAAGCGATCTCACGAATTGATAGATGCTCCCACTTTAGCAAAAGTACCTGCCGCATATTATGCGGCATAATTTCCAATTCATCTTCCAGCATCTTTTCTAGTAGGAGGTAAGTTTCAAGTTCTTCGGGATGATGCTGTACATAATCAAAAATATGTTTGCTCCAATGATCCAGTAGGCTATCTTTTGCTTTATTGGAATTGAAAAAATCTATAATTTTATATTTGAGCATTCCCTTGAGATAAGCAGGAAGATTCATCTGGATATCGATCGTATGACGCTTTTCCCAAAATTGAACAAAAAGTTCTTGAAGAATATCTTCCACATCCTGGGAATCGCGAATACGCCGGGCAGCGTGCTGGTAAAGATCTTTCCAACAATATTGATATAACGCAGCGTACGCAGTAGTATCATCCCGTTCTTTAATAGCCCTTAGCCACTGCTGATATATAATTGGTATTTGATCCATACTAACATCAAAAATAAGGTTGGGATATTAAGTTTTTATTAATAAATGAATAAAGAACGCACAAAAAAAAGCAAAATAGTTTACCATGAAAACAATACTTTTCAACCCTTAATTATCTCTATCCCGTTGGTCAAATTTTACACTTTGATTTGAGATTTTTCAATCTCATTAAAAATCAATTATTTAAATTATTTGTTTATTCCGATTTTATTCTTATCTTTGCAACGCCTTAGGCAATAGTGCCTATTGTATATAATATTTCATGAACCCATTTTTAGAACTGGGAATCCGTGAGGAAGTTGTTAATGCCATCTCAGAATTAGGTTTCGAAAAACCTTCTGAAATTCAGGAAAAAGCCATTCCTGTTTTATTGACTGGTAACGACGATTTTGTCGGATTAGCCCAAACTGGCACAGGAAAGACCGCGGCATTTGGTCTTCCATTATTAGAGCAATTAGACTTTTCTCAAAAACACCCACAGGCATTAATCCTTTGCCCTACTCGGGAATTATGTTTACAAATCTCAAAAGATTTAGAAAAATTTGCTAAATACGTTAACAACGTACATGTTGTTGCTGTATATGGAGGTGCAAATATCTCAGACCAGCTACGTCAAATTAGACGTGGAGTGCAAATTGTAGTAGCGACCCCAGGTCGTATGTTGGATATCATTGGCAGAAATGCGATTGATTTCTCAAATGTAAAGTATGTTGTATTAGATGAAGCGGACGAGATGCTCAATATGGGCTTCAAAGAAGACATCAACAACATTTTGTCAGAAACCCCTGACGAGAAAAAAACTTGGTTATTTTCGGCAACGATGCCTTCTGAAGTGCGTCGTATTGCAAAGAATTATATGACCGATCCTGTTGAGCTTACTGTAGGTACAAAAAATACGGGTAATGCCAACATTGAACACCATTACTATTTGATCAAAGCAAAAGATAAATATGCGGCGTTCAAACGTATTGTAGATTCAAATCCTGATATCTTTGGTATCGTATTTTGTCGTACAAAAATCGAGACGCAAGACATTGCTGAAGCGTTGATTAAAGATGGTTACAATGCAGACTCGCTGCATGGTGACTTATCTCAACAACAACGTGACAAGGTAATGAAACGTTACCGTGACCGTAGCTTACAACTCTTGATTGCAACAGATGTAGCTGCCCGTGGTATTGATGTTAGTGACGTAACGCACGTAATCAACTTCTCGTTACCGGATGAAACAGAAAACTACACACACCGCTCTGGCCGTACCGCCCGTGCAGGTAAAACTGGTATTTCTCTTTCGTTAGTTAATGTGAAAGAATTGAGTAAAATCCGTCATCTTGAAAAGATCATTGGTAAGCCTTTTGAGAAAAAGCAAGTCCCTCAAGGTGCTGAAGTTTGCGAAAAACAATTATTTTCGATCGTTAAAAAGATTGAAAATGTTGAAGTGAACGATGAACAAATTAGCCCATTCTTGCCAGCAATTATGGAAAATTTGGAATCTCTTTCCAAAGAAGATATCATCAAAAGATTTGCTTCTCTTGAGTTCAACCGTTTCTTGGATTATTACAAAAACGCACCAGATTTAAATATCGAAGCGCGTGACGGTTCTCGTGAAGACCGCGGTGATAGACGTGATGGTCGTTCTCGTGAAGGTTCAAAAGGTTACACGCGTTTATTTATGAACTTAGGCTCAGTAGATGAATTCTCTCGTGGAGACATGTTGGGCTTTATCTGTAACAATGCGAACATTTCAGGAAAATCTATTGGTAAAATTGATTTAAAGGGTGTATTTACATTCTTTGAAGTTCAAGATGCTGAAGTTGAGAAAGTATTCCAAGGATTCCAGAACGTAGATTACAACGGTCGTCAAGTACGTATCGAAGTATCTGGTGAAGGAAAAAGTGAAGGCCGTAGCGACCGTGGCGGAAGAAGCCGTGGTGGTGAACGTGGCGGAAGACGTGAAGGTGGATATCGTGGCGGTGATCGCGGTGGAAGACGTGAAGGTGGATATGGTGGCGGCGAGCGCAGCGGAAGACGTGAAGGCGGATTCAGCGGCGAGAGACGTGAGCGTAGCAGTAACAATGGCGGTGGCTTCCGTGATTTCTCTGGAAAACGTAAAGAATCAAAAAGTAAATACTAAGTAAACAGTATTTAAAATAGAGTTTAAAGACTCTGGTATAAAAGCACATAGCTTGATATACCAGAGTCTTTTTCTGTATACCACCATCTCCTCTTACATACGCATTAATCCATGAATTGAATACGGCGGTCTCTATAAAAAAACGTAAATTAGCTGTATTATAAGAACTGGATTTTCACTATGCCAACAGCAACGAGATTATTTGATTTAGCATATCTTCAATATGATATTGCACCAGACTTTCCTATGTTTTCATTTAAAAAAGATAACAAATGGGTAAAACTGAGCAATACTGAATTTATTGAGCAAGTTAACCAGACATCGAAAGGTCTGATCGCACTAGGGGTGCAACCTGGAGAAAAGGTGGCCTTGATTAGTGAAAACCGTGTCGAATGGAATATACTTGACTTTGCTATCCAACAAATTGGCGCTGTTGTTGTCGCGATTTACCCCAATATTTCGACGTTGGATTATACCTATATTTTCAATCATGCCGAAATTAAAACCTGCATTGTCAGTTCAAAAGAACTCTATACAAAGATATTAACGATAAAAGATGATTGTCCTCAATTAAATGCGATCTACAGCTTCGAAAAAGAAGATGATCTCAACCATTGGAAGGATTTCGTTGCAAGTGGGGAGATTATTACAGATGAAACGCTAAACCAGCTACGTGATCATATAAAACCCGATGCTTTGGCGTCCATCATTTATACCTCTGGAACAACAGGAAACCCAAAAGGCGTTATGTTGTCTCATAAAAATTTATTGGCAGATACTTATAGTAGCGAATATTCCTTTCCTGTTCAACGTGGCGACCGGGCACTCTCCTTTCTTCCCGTTTGCCATGCCTATGAGCGCGTGTTCCAATATGTGTATATGTACAAAGGCTTGACAATCTTCTTTGCTCAATCCATGGATACAATAGGTGAAGACTTTAAATCTGTAAAGCCACATATTTTCTCTGCTGTTCCTCGGGTTTTGGAGAAAGTTTATGAAAAGATTATGGCAACGGGAGAACAGCTAACCGGGATTAAGCGGAAACTATTCTTCTGGTCTATAAACCTCGGCGAAAAATACAAACTCGAGGGACGCTCATGGTGGTATGATCTTCAGTTGAAAATTGCCCGTAAATTAGTTTTTTCAAAATGGCGCAAGGCCTTCGGTGATGATATCAAGGGAATTGCTTCTGGAAGCGCTGCACTACAGCAAAGGTTAATCCGTCTATACATGGCTGCGGGAATTCCGATCTATGAAGGCTATGGTCTTACTGAAGCCGGACCATGTATCGCCGTAAACTGTTATAGAAGAGGTATGAAAATTGGAACAGTTGGCTTGCCATTAATTCATATCGAAATTAAGCTTGCGCCCGATGGTGAAATATTGACGAAAGGAGAAAATAATATGATCGGTTATTATAAAAATCCGGAGGCTACAGCAGAAGCAATTAAAGATGGTTGGTTGTACACAGGAGACATTGGCGAATGGGTAGATGGCAAATTCCTTAAAATTATCGATCGAAAGAAAGAGATGTTCAAGACCTCTGGAGGAAAATATATTGTTCCTCAGCAGATTGAATCGAAGCTGGTAGAATCTCCATTTATCGAACAGGCCATGGTACTTGGAGAAGGGCGTAAGTTTCCTGCAGCTTTGATTTTTTCCAACTATACAAATCTCTTAGAATGGTCGAAAACAGCATTTCCCTCCCTGGCAGATCTTTCTAGACGAGATTTTCTAAACAGCCCTGAACTGAAGCAGAAAATCGAGTCGGAACTAAACCGTATCAATAAAAATTTTGGAAACTGGGAACAAATCAAAAAATTTGCCATCATCCCTAATGAAATGACGATTGAGACCGGTGAATTGACCCCTACTTTAAAGATGAAAAGAAAAGTTATCCTACAAAAATACGAACGAGAGATCGAGCAAATTTATCAAATCTAGCTTACAAAAAAATCCTTTGTTAAAATACAAAGGATTTTTTATTATCAATAAAGTATGGTGTTACTTTTTAGCAATCCGTTGGCGAATTGCTTCGTAGATCACAACTGCCGCAGAAACTGATACATTTAATGAACTGATTTCACCATACATTGGAATCTTTGCAAGGTTGTCCGCAATACGGATTAGGTCATTGGATACACCGATATCCTCCGCCCCCATAATCACACAGGTTGGCGACGTATAATCGACATCGTATATACTCGTCGTCGTTTTCTCTGTACTAGCGACTAACTGTACACCAGAATCAATCAAAAATTTACCTACTTTTGAAAGGCTATCGTGGCGGCAAACAGGGATTTTATAAAGTGCTCCCGCAGATGTTTTTATCGCGTCAGGATTAACTTCAGCAGAGCCTTTTTTGGGAACAATGATCGCATGAACACCCGAACATTCAGCTGTCCGCGCGATAGCGCCTAAATTACGCACGTCTGTTACTCCATCCAACATCAAAAGTAAAGGTGTTTCACCCTTTTCATAAATCTGTGGTAGAAGATCTTCAATATCGTAATAGGTGATTGGCGAAATGACAGCGATTACACCTTGATGGTTTTTGCGTGTTATCCGGTTTAACTTCTCGATCGGCACCTGTTGAAAAGCGATATTATGCTCTTTTAGCAAGGCTTTCAATTCTAGAATCAAACTACCACTCAAACCACGCTGTATAAACAATGACTCGATCTCTTTACCGCTATCGATTGCTTCCATAACAGCACGAATACCAAATACCATCTGATTCACCTCACGTCTTTCGCCGTGGTCGCGATCACGTCTCTGAAAATTTCCTTGCATAATAAAAACTAAATATTCTGCTCTTCATAGAAGAGATTGCAAATGTACAAAAATAAACAACAATTAAAGTCTCCGAATTAGCTTAGCCCCAAGTTGAACTCCTTCCGCAACGTATCCAATAGTGGGTTTTTATTGACCATGGCTTGATACTTCTCCTGTGAGGTATAGGGTTTGCGCGAAATAGTGTGCTCCATCATCACCCCCTTTAGATCCAACGAAAAATTCTGGAGCTTCACACGCAGATAATTCAGTACATCGACCTTTGCACTTTGCAATACATCCATCTGAACTCCATTTTCAACATCAATTTCAATCAATACACCATTTAATCGGGGCTGCATGGCCGTCATCATGGTGTATAGGTTAATCTTGTTTTCTGCTTTAAGCTGTTCAGCATAACTGTTCCAAACCGCAATAAATTGACCGAATGAAACCTCACGTTGTTCGCTTCCACGTATCAATTCTGGTTCGTCCCCTTCTTTGGCAACCGCATTGTTATCGTATATGGTATTCAAGTCGGGCAAAGAAGGAATAATTGCCGAAGCGGAAGCCCCCCACCCACCTTTTTTCACTTTTGGAGGAACATTCGAAACAGGATCCTTTTTCGGTTCGGCCTTTGCGTCCGAAGCCTGATAATTTACAGGGGTAGCTTGTGGAGGTGGCGGCGCAACCTGTTTTTCAATAACAGGAACATTGCTTGATGAAATTATCGGAGGTGTAACGACAGCCGAAGCCCCTTGTTTTGGCTGTGCTGCTATTGGCTCAGGAAGTTTTTTTTTTACTTCCTCGCTGGCCGAAGACATCTGGACGGATCCAAGCTGGCTCAATTTGATCGCATGTGCTATATGGCAGGTCTTGAGAAGTGAAAGTTCGACCTGCAAACGTTGATTTTTACTCGTCTTATAGTTAATTTCACATTGATTGGAAATATTCAATGCTGATAACAAAAATCCCGGAGAAGCCTTTTGAGCTTGCTGCAGATATTTTTGACGAATACTATCACTAACTTCTAGCAATTTTAAAGTTGACGGTTCTTTGGCAACGAGCAAGTTTCTGAAATGCGATGACAGACCTGCAACGAAATGACTGCCATCAAATCCGTGGTTCAAAATTTCATTGAAAAGCAGTAAGGATTGTGCTGCGTCTTCAGTTAAAATAGCATCTGTTAACTTGAAATAATAGTCGTAATCTAAAATATTTAGATTATCAATGACAGCTTGGTAGGTGACATTTTTATTGGAGAAGCTGACGATCTGATCAAACATCGACAGCGCATCTCGAAGCCCACCGTCTGCCTTTTGTGCAATGATATGCAATCCATCCTGATCATAAGCGATACTTTCCCGATCTGCGATACTAGCCAAATGGTTAGCCATATCTTCCACTTTGATGCGGTTAAAATCGAAAATCTGACAACGCGAAAGTATCGTCGGTAAAATCTTATGTTTCTCTGTCGTTGCCAGAATAAAGATTGCATAAGAAGGCGGTTCCTCGAGGGTCTTCAAAAATGCATTGAAAGCCGCCTGAGACAACATATGGACCTCGTCTATGATATAGATTTTATATTTTCCTGCCTGTGGAGGTATCCGTACTTGCTCAATAAGATTACGGATATCATCGACCGAGTTATTCGATGCTGCATCCAGTTCATGAATACTAAATGAATTACCGTTTTGGAAAGATTTACAGCTGTCGCATTCGCCACATGGCTCAGTACCCTCTAAGATATTTTCACAATTTATTGTTTTAGCTAAAATGCGTGCACAGGTAGTTTTACCCACACCACGAGGACCACAAAACAAAAATGCCTGCGCCAACTGGTTGTTGTGTATCGCATTCTTTAAGGTACCCGTAATGTGTTGCTGACCTACAACCGAATCAAAGGTAATCGGGCGGTATTTACGTGCAGAAACAATAAAATTATCCATTGCACGAAGATACGAATTTTAATACTATTTTTCCACGTCACATTGATTTGCAACTGTAGCGGATAGCTGAAAGCTTTCGTTAAGCTTAAAAAAACCAATTTATGAAGCACTTGAAACACCTATTCTACGCTTTTTTATGTAGTACACTTCTCTTTGTAGGCTGTAAAAAAGAAGACAGCTACGACGAACTCACAAGTCTGGCAGCAGCTAAAATCCAACAAGCGGTTAAGCTAACCGAAAATATTTCCTGCAGTGATTTAAAGGAATGCCGAGTTGACACGCTTTATTACACCTATGTACCCGTACACCCGAGCTTTGAACAAGCCTATAATACATTAATTACCGAAGCTGCAGCACTCAAAGAAAGGGCACAGAAAGTATATAAAGGACCTATTGTTTACGACACCAGTGTTTCGCCCAACTATCTTCCTCCTCATTTTGGAATACGTTGCATCGCCGGCAAACTGAAAGTCGCCTCAGCTAGAGATTTGGAACTATCAGAGATCAACCAACGACTGGCAGATCTGCTCCCCAAGCTACAGACCTTTTTTGATGACATTCCCTGCAACGACCCCAGTAAATGGCACATTGCCCCCTTTCGTAAAGACTGCGAGTTTATTTCCATATTGTATACAGACAAAGAGAACTTTGCTGAGTTTGGGAATATGGCAGAACAATATAACCATTTGGACAATGCCAAAAGAACGCTGGATAAAAGCTTAAATTGCAGTACGACAAATGACAAACCAGCTAAGGGTGTAATTTGTGAAAATAATAAACCTAAAGTCACCTACTAATCGCGTAATTTATCGAAAAGCTGAGTCTTTAAACTATAGCTTCTTCGCAATTCCTTCGCCCTTTGTTCGCCCTTTGTTCGCCGTGCGTCCACTCTCGCTCCACTGATCCCCCACTCTTTCCCCACTGTTTATGTGGGCCCGAGGTGGAGAATCAGTGGGCAGGCAGTGGGGGAACTCCGAAGATGGTACGAATCAGTCCCGAAAAGCTAGCGAACAAAGTCTCCCTAACATGCACTGGCAAACGATTATGTCTTACACTGGAATAAGTTTACATATACTATCAATTTGCGGTAGGCTAAAAATATTTTCTACAATTTTTTCGAAAAGCAATTACAATTTGTTAAATTTATATTACACTAATGTTATCAAATTGTTAAGAATTGAGATCAAGAAAAATATATCTGGTGTTATTCACCATCATCGTATGGTTGACCTGCGCTTCAGAACAGCTGTGGGCGCAACATCATGATTTCGATTTTTATGACGGAAAGGTATCCATTGATGTTCCGACTTCCTTTAACATTCCATTCAAAGACAGCTTGACGATAGCGCATGTACAAAAATTCTATCAAACAGCGGATCAGACAGATTATATACAACTTATAAATAGTTTGCTTGAATACAAAGATGAACATCATTTGAATGATTGGGTGTATTATCAGTTGATTCGCCGTACCGCACAACAGATTGCTCCGAAAGCTGAAAATTATACACGCTACACGTTGTACAAATGGTTTTTAATGTGTAAATCTGGTTATGACGCCCGCTTGGCTGTTGGTAATAATCAAATCATATTTTTCATTCAGAACAAAGAAGATATTTCTGATATTCCATTTTTTGAAATTGACGGCAAGAAATATACCTGTTTAAATTTCCATGACTACGGAAAATTGTTTCAACGAGCTGACACCTACATTCCAGTCAACATAAAGATTCCGGAAGCTATCGAAGATTTCAGTTATAAAATCACAAAATTGCCTGATTTTGTACCTGCAAACTATAAGGAAAAGCAGATCGCGTTCAATTATGGCCATAAAGCCTACCATTTTAACATCAAGTTGAATGACGATATCAGTGACCTTTTTAAAAACTATCCTGGTGTGGATTTTGAAACTTATTTCAATATTCCGCTAAGCAAAGAAACCTATCAATCGCTTATTCCGGCGCTTAAGGACAATTTAAGTGGAAAGAGCCAACAGGAAGGAGTGGATTATTTAATGCGGTTTACCCGGTATGCCTTTTTGTATGAAAATGATGAAGAGAATTTTGGAGCTGAAAAACGTCTTTCGGCTGAACAAACCCTATTAAATAAATACAGTGACTGTGATGATCGGGTAGCCCTATTTTTTTATCTGGTAAAGGAAATTTACAATCTACCCATGATTACCCTGTTATATCCCACACATGTGACGATGGCCGTTCAATTTGAACATCCTATTGGTGACGCTATTTTGTACAATGGAAAATATTATTCGGTCTGTGAGCCTACACCACAAGCGCAAACACTAGATATAGGTCAACTATCTGAGGAGCTTAAAAATCAGTCTTATCAGATTGTCTATCATTATGAGCCCAGATAATATTACTTTTTAAATCGCAGTTCGATATTGGCTTTATAGTATATGATTTAGCTAAAATCAATATTTTGCTGAACAATAAATGATTCTCGACAGCGCTTTTGCGCTTTCTAAAGCTTACTTATAAAATCAAGCACATCAGCATATTTACCATCCGTACGGTTTACGGCTATTGTTACGGTGTTTTCCACGCTTCCAGATCTTACTGTGATTACATAATCCATCCCGTCTACACAACGTGCACACTCTTGGATTTTAGCATCCAATAAGTTGTAAGTTTCGACATATGACGACAGCTTTCTAAAAGTTTCTTCACTGGTTCTATAGCTTTTATCTCTTGCCGTTTGAGGACTTCCATTAGTCTCTGCAGGATACTTTACCGCTGTATTAATTTGATCTACACTGATATTTACAAACTCACCCCAGCCAGAAATTCCTTTTATTTCGACTTTCAGCCCTGTCGTTTCTGAATCAGTTGTATTATCAGATTTCTTACAGCCCAAAAGGAGTAAAATACCCATTAAAACCAAGTAGATCGCATTTTTCATATTTTAAGATTTATTTTATTTCTCTTTACAACGAATTATCTCATACATATGCTACAAAAAAATCCTGCTCAAGGCAGGATTTTTCTATCTATTTCACTATACAATAACTTTTTTTTTAGAAAGAAGCTCCAGTAGCAGCTACTGATGCTGATTTCAGGATGAAGTTTGGCGCTGTTAAACTATATGGGTTAACCAAAAGATTTTTAGCAGCCGCATCATCCAAGAATGTATTGTTATTTGTTGTCAAATACGTTTTTAATAAATCAACGGTAGCAAATGAAGGTATTGAACCATCGGCTATCATAGCCCTTTCTGCCGTAAATGATTGGTAGATATTATTTTTGATCAAAGATGTTTTATCTGTCAATGCGTCACCAGTTTCTTTATCACGTATATCAATTCCATAACGCATGTTGATAAAGATTGAGTTAGCAAGGATCATCTTACTTCCTCTTCTCCACAAATTCGCGTACTCATGCTTTGCATCAACCTCTGTATTTCCTGGACCTATCAAAGTCATATTTGAGATTACGGGACGCGTTCTTGGAGAAGAATCAAAAACTTTCTCTGAATTATCGGATTCAATTCCATTTGATTGCCCCGCTTGATCCGCTAATTTCGGATCTCTAAGACCTACTAAGAATTGAAGTTTTCCTGAGTAACCATTATCGAAATCAAAGATATCATCGATATTTGCTGTAGAAACAAGGTGCTTAGCATTTACTGTACCGCCAAACCACTCAAAAGAATCATCACCAGAATAGGCCACTTGAACATATTCAACGGTTGTCTTAGAACCAACTGAACCAAACGTAACTCCGTTAATTTCATTATTGGTCGTATAAGCGATACCAGGAAATTCTACACGTACATATTTAAGAACACCTGAGTTATCGTCCGCAGCAGTCCCACCGTGGTTTCCGTATGGAGCTGTCAAGCCACCTTCGATCAGCCCCGTGCCGCCAGGGATATTGTTAGGAGCTTTACCTAAGATAATTATCCCACCCCAATCGCCGGGAGCTCTAGTACCAGCCGGTTGATTTGAAGTAAATACAATTGGCTTTGCTGCAGTTCCTTCAGCATTTATTTTACCACCCATAGTGACAACCAGCGTTGCTTTGGTATTTTTATCGCCTCTAATAACTGTTCCTGCAGGAATTGTTAATGTAACACCACTTTTAATATATACAAAACCTTTCAACAAATATGTTTTTGAAGCGTCTAAAGTTCTGTCCGTAGCTATTTCACCTGAAAGCTCTTCTGTAGCAGTAGAATATGCCGTTTTGTTTGGCTCATAATTAACCCATCCAGATGTCCAGTCAGTAGTACCGAACGCTCCTTTGTAGGCTACCTTCTCAAAGAATGAATCTGCAAGTGATTCATTTGAATCACCAGGTTTAACAGGAGGATCTATTACTGCAGGATCACTCTTGCTACAGCTTGCAAATGCAGTCAATCCTGCTGCTAAAACAGCTAAAAGATTTAAGTTTAAATTCGTTTTCATTTTCATGTTTTATTTATACAAAAAGAATAATTTAATTTAACGATACAATTAATACTATGTTAAGGATTTATGAATTAACAATATACTACCAAAATTTATAAGAAAGAGTAAGAGAAACAGTTGATCCATATTGCTCCGCTCTATTGATATTATCTGTGTTTTTATTGAATGCTGCGTTCGGATCTGATCCTTTTGGCTTTTGATAGAAATAGGCTTTATTGTTTAAAATATCACTGTAGTTTAATTTTACTTCGGCCCTAGAGTTCGCAAATTTTTGCGCCAGCTGCAAATCAAGAATATTCCTAGAATATTCGTAAATATCTGGATCTTCCGCATTACCAATTGCCCATATTCTTGGTCCTACTCTATTATATAATAGTGTAATCGCTGTAGTATTTGGATTTTTGGTCGTATATGACAGTCCAGCATTGATTAAATAGGGCGATTGTCCTTGTAATTTTCGTTTACCGGTCGAGTTTACAGTAGTTGGAACGATAACTTTCGAATATATATATGACCCGTTAGCGTTGATAACAAAATTATCCAATCGCTCATCAATAAATTTCAGATTCTTACGTATCTCAGCTTCCACACCAAATACATCTGCAGATTTTGAATTGGTATAATTGAATGAACGGCCCGAATTACCTAACTGTAATGCTTGCTCGATCGGGTTTTCAAAATACTTATAAAATGCCCCTATCGATAGTACTTCTCCAGCAGTCGGATAATATGCATACCCCAAATCAAAATTTGACGTCTTCGATTGTTTCAGATTAGGATTTCCTCTAACATTCATATTCTTATTAAAGTCATAAAATGGAAAGGGAGCCATCTCTCTAAACTCTTGTCTACCTACTGTCTGTGACGCCGCAAAACGAAAACTCTGTTTGCTATCCAAATTATAGATCAAATTCAGTGATGGTAATAAAGAGATTGTCGTTGTATCAACACCTACTGGATTACCATTGTCTTCACTATTCAACTTTAGATTGTATGATTCAAGACGAGCGCCTGCTATTACCCTTAATTTCTCCATTACAATTCCATCATACATCAAATAACCAGCATTCAAAAATGCTTTCGCATCATAATGATCACCGCCATTAGTTATTTCATTCAGTATAAATCCATTTGGACGAATATTAGCTTGATCAAAAATTTTATCTTGTGGAAGTTTTAGTAAGCTCGCGTCGAAGTTTCCATTTCGAATAAATCCAATCACCCTGGCATTAAAATTTCTGTCACGTAACTGGTTGAAATAGCCTGCTTTCAATTTGTCATTTTCCGAGAACAAACGTATTGGCAAGGTCAAATTTAAAGCTCCTCCGTAAGAATTCTCAGTCATTGTAGAGTTGAAATTACCAGCCCTGTCCGCTGTGGAGGAACTTGTAGCTGAAATCGATGCAATACCATCTTTAGAATATTCCATACGCTTGTAACCAGGTTCATCTCTATCTGTACGTCCGTAATTCAATGACCAATCTAATTTCAATTTACTCTTCTCTAAAAGAACATGCTCACCAGACAACTGATTGGTTAAAATAGAACGTTGCAACAAATAATCCCCTGTACGATAAAATTCACTACCAGAATCATCTTTCCCTTCTCGGAATGTAAATTGATTCTCTAAGATCCTGTTGTATAAATTTTTAAATGAAATCTTATTTGATTTCCAAGAATATGAGAAATTTGCAAGAGCACCTAAATTTGTATTGTAACTATATTGATCATCATGGAATACTTCCGGCAATGATTGCCCAACATACGCTTTTTGATCGGCTTCTCTTTTTCGTTGGTCATAGCGATAAGTCAAGGAAAGAATAGTTCCGAATTTAGAATCATCTTTGAAATTTTTAGTAGAACCGTAGTTTAACTGAAAATTCGGAGTGAGTGTTGATTTCTTCGTATCATATCCCCAATTGTTTTTAAATAATTTAGAATACTCAAAAATTTCATTTGAATTATTTTGTAAAGCTTGAAAATCTTTTGTTGAAGGGAAACTCTTAGGAATTTCACGATCACTGCTCGCAAAACCAAAAACTTCGCCTCCAGCTCTTTTTGCTGAAGTGAAATTTTTAAATGTAGATTGCGTATTATAAGATGTTCCAATTGATGCATCAAGGAAATTTTTCTCCGGAAAATCTTTCGTATTCACCTGAACCACCCCCCCAGAGAAATCAGCAGGAATATCTGGTGTTGCAGTTTTGTTGATAATGATCGATTCAATTAAATTCGAAGGAATAATATCAAATGAAAATGCACGTTTATCTACTTCGGTATTAGGTAAAATCGCATTGTTCAACATAGCTGAATTATAACGATCGCTCAACCCTCTTACAATAACATATTTATTATCTTGAATACTAGCACCACTTACGCGCTTAATCGCTTCAGAAGTATTTCTATCTGGGCTTCTCTTAATTTGTTCAGTCGAAATACCACTGGAAATTCTAGCACTATTCTTTTGTTGGGAGTACAAAGCATTGATCGACTCTCTTTTAAAAGTTCCTGTTACGACAACCTGATCCAATACTGTTCCCCCAGTATTATCAAGTACTACATCTAGTGTCGTAACATCTTTATCTTTTATATCTACATCTGTAATTTGCTTAGTAGCAAATCCTACATAGCTAAATTCTAATGTATACTTACCCGCAGGTACTGCGGGAATATTATAATTACCAGTCACATCCGAACTTCCCACTCTCGCCGTCCCGAGCACCTTAACTGTCACCCCTGTAATTGTTTCACCTGTTTTGACATTTGTTACTTTACCCGCCACCTTTCCACTGCCCTGTGCATAAACTGTTGTTGACGCAGCTACTGCTAGCGTTACGACAGCAGCGATTCTTTTAAGTTGTAATTGTGGTTCCAATTTATTTGTTTTTTGTTTCTGCAAATCTATTAGCAGAATATTAGGTTAACATTAACAACAAATTACCATTACATCAATCCGCTGTTAATTTAATGTTACCTATCGTTGTTATTTTTCGATTTTCAGTAAAAAAGAGCTTTTATAGCGAATTAGCGTCATATTTGAGCCTGTTATATGGAAATGATATTAATGAAGTGTAAGTAAATTATTAAGCACTACATTTATTAACACAATTGGTTCTTTTTATCCTTGACATCGTTGTACAGCCCCTAGCGAGTTCACCTAAAGATCGATGATACAATAGGATAACCAATAGATCAGTAGCCTTTCCATCGAAAATACTAAGCCCGCTAATACGAATTGCTTTTTATATGCAATATNNATTGCATATAAAAAGCAATTTATCTAAGTTTGAATATATTTCAATATCTGATTCCCATGAACACTCCAATCGTATCGACTACACAGTTATCATTCCAGTATCCAAATTCAGCACCAATTGAATTTCCAGATATTTACATCGAAAAAGGTCAACATACACTATTGTTAGGCGATTCAGGTTCTGGAAAAACAACACTATTAAATATATTAGGTGGTTTGTCACGACCAGAAACAGGTCAGGTCAACATATATAGTCAAAATTTATCGTTGTTATCCAACAGCAAACTGGATCAGTTCAGGTCTCAATATATTGGTTTCATATTTCAAGAGGCCCACCTCCTAAAAAATTTAACGTTAGTTGAAAATATCAAATTGGCGCAGTCTTTAGCCGGAAAAAAAGTGGATATAAGCGCTATTGAACTCATCCTAAAACAGCTGCAATTAGATCAAAAAAGTAATGCCTACCCAAACGAATTGAGTCGTGGACAGCTGCAACGTGCCGCTATAGCGCGGAGCATTATCAATAAGCCAGCCCTATTGATTGCGGATGAACCGACAGCTGCATTGGATGACAACAATACCCATAGGGTATTAGAACTCCTATTATCGATAGCTGAAACTGCTGGATCGACCCTACTGATAACTACGCACGACAAGAGAATAAAAGATCAATTCTCCAAAATGTACCTTTTAAAATAATTTTTTACTTTATTTACGCGTCACCCTTTAGATATTAAAATTTGCTATGAACACGATACAATTGGTTTGGAAAAATTTAAGTAGACAGTTTGGCTCGGTCTTTCTAAGCATCTTGCTAACGGCATTTGGAATTTCAATCCTTGCCGTGCTTTCAATTACTGGAGAATCTTTTGAAAAGCAGCTTGACAATAACAGCAAAAATATTGATTTAGTCGTTGGCGCTAAAGGAAGTCCGCTGCAATTGATCTTATCGAGTGTTTATCACATCGACAATCCAACAGGTAACATTCCATTGGACGAACTGGACCCATTACGCCAAAATCCGCTTGTGCAGCTAGCAGTTCCCTTATCGCTAGGTGATAACTTCAAAGGGCATCGCATCGTTGGAACCGATTCCTCTTTCCTGTCCATCTATGAGACTTCTATTCGTGAAGGCCGCATTTGGCAAAATAATTTTGAAGTAGTCATTGGTGACCAGGTTGCAAAAAAACAGCAACTGAAAATCGGTGATCAAATACATAGTTCACACGGCTTGAGCAAAGATGGCCATCATCATGATGAACATCCTTTTACTATTGTCGGCATTTTAAAGCACAATAACAATGTTACTGATAACCTGATATTAACCAACTTAGAAAGTGTCTGGGATGTCCATGGAATCGCACACGCACATGATCACGAAGAAACTGCACTACAAAAAGAACTCCGTGAACGCGAAGAAGACAGGGAGGAAACCGTCAAAGCCCATCTCCACCATCATGGTGAAGATTTAGAAGAAAACTCTAACGCAGCTTTAGGAACCAGCGGAAAAGATCATCACGACCACGATCACGATGAGCAAGACCAACACGAAGAGGAAGGTATATTTGTAAAATCTATTGGCGCGGATATGGTGAAGCAAAATGGACTGGAAATAACTGCTATTTTGATTAAATATCAATCTCCCGCAGCTATCG
Source organism: Sphingobacterium sp. UBA3549 (assembly GCF_002376635.1). Classification (NCBI taxonomy): domain Bacteria; kingdom Pseudomonadati; phylum Bacteroidota; class Sphingobacteriia; order Sphingobacteriales; family Sphingobacteriaceae; genus Sphingobacterium; species Sphingobacterium sp. UBA3549. The sequence continues at coordinate 92,504 of NZ_DFOE01000008.1, forward strand.
GTATATTACCTAAAATGATCGACCAACAAACGGATATGCAAGCTGCTTCTCCAGCGATGGAAAGTACTCGCTTGTTTTCACTGTTAGGAGTAGGAATGGATTCTCTAGCTATCCTAGCGTATGTGATCATGCTCATTGCGGGCCTGAGTGTATTTATTAATCTCTACAATGCGTTGAAACAACGTAAATATGATCTAGCCATTATGCGTACACTCGGAGCCTCTAAAGGAAAGTTATTCAACATTGTTTTATTAGAAGGCCTGACAATAACAATCATTGGTGGATTGGTGGGACTTTTATTGGCACATTTGGCCTTATACTATATCAGCAACCAAACGAGCCAGAGTGCCGACTTTATCGAAGCTTTTAGGCTACATCCAAAAGAATTGGTATTTTTGTCTGTCGCTTGTCTAATTGGTGTGCTCGCAGCATTAATTCCTGCTGTGAAAGCGTATCGGACAAGTATAGCCGGTACTTTGTCAAACAAATAGAATAATGGCAATTGAACTAAAATGAAAAATAGGGGTACAGAGCTGGTAACTCCTGGAATTGCAATAAAAAAATAGCAATACGATATATGTAATATTAACCGCGATGAAGCTATCAGATGTATTCATCAAACAGCACAAATCGGATAGCTTCATCCCAACAAGAAAAAATTAAACAGATGAAAAAACTTATCACTGCATTCTTCTTCATATTCTTCGGCATCATACAGTTACAGGCACAGATTGGCAGCAATCCGGATATTCCCGACCATACGCCCATGATGAACAAAACGTGGGAAGCGATTGATAAAATGGCCTACAAAGTCACGTACAACGGTGCAAAGAAAGTGTATACTCCTTTCTATCCGAAGGAACTTAAAGCACTTGAAAATAAAATAGTAGAACTGCCCGGTTACATGGTTCCGCTTCATAGTGGCCGTAATCATAAAAACTTTATGATGTCGGTATTGCCAGTTATGCAATGTCAATTCTGTGGCTCTAATGGTATCCCTCCTATGGTCGAAGTAACCCTAAAGGGTAGTGCAATTAAGTTCTCAGAAGATCCGATTAAATTAAAAGGAAAGATGATCTTTACCAAGGATCCGCTGAAAGGAAATGCTGAAATTCAGATTGTAGATGCTGAACCGATAAAGTAAACTAACGCTTACTACTACACAATTAAAAAATGGACTTTACAAAGCTATCAAAGTCCATTTAATGGATCAGGATCCCCTATTATTTTTACTGTCTATTCAGTAAGGAAACTTCCATACAGGCCGCTAAAGCAGCGGTTTCGGTCCTCAAACGCGACTCTCCTAGCGAGATTGGATGAAAACCCATCTGTATCGCCAGCTTTATTTCCTCGTCCGAAAAATCACCTTCTGGACCGATAAGGATAATATAATGTTTGGCTGGCTCAAAAATTTGGTTTAAATACTTCTTTTCCGCATCCACACAATGTGCAATTGCTTTTTGTACGCCTTCAGTTGGAATATTTTTCAAAAACTGTTTAAACGAAACAGCAGCATTAAGTTTGGGTAGATAAGCTTTCAACGATTGTTTCATCGCTGCAACAACCAACTTGTTTAAGCGATCTAATTTAACCTCTTTTCGCTCAGAATGCTCGCAAATAAGGGGCGTGATTTCCTGAATCCCTACCTCCGTTGCCTTCTCTAAAAACCATTCGATACGATCGATATTCTTTGTTGGCCCCACCGCAATATGTAAATGGTAGCGAGGATGTTGAAAGTCCTCCTCCACATTTAAAATAGCAAGAACTGTGCGTTTAGGATGTGGGTCAATAATTTGAGCTTCGTACAAACCTCCGCGACCATCTATAAGATGTAAACGATCTCCGGAATCCATACGAAGCACACGAATAGCGTGCTTACTTTCTTCCTCACTAAGGATAAAATTTTCTGATGAAGGATTTAAATCCGGTGTAAAAAATAACTGCATGTGCTACTCGCTACTATTTATTCTTCGGTATCATCTTCAGCAGACTCGACCAATTCCAATTTGACAAATTCGATATTCTGCTGCGCTTTTCGAATGATGGTGAATATGTAACCATACTCTTCTTTCCGCTCGCCGACTTCCGGTATCTTATCGAAGATTTCACTCACAAGACCAGACATCGTATCGTAATCCTGACTCTCAGGTAACTCTATTGGAAGAAACTCATTCACATCATGAATACTGGCTCCAGCATCCACCATATACTCTGTTTCGGAAATACGCTCCACAACCGGAGTTTCTTCATCGTATTCATCCTGGATTTCACCCACCAACTCCTCTACGATATCTTCCAATGTAACCATACCTGCCGTTCCACCAAATTCATCCAATACGATCGCCAACTGAATCCGCTTCAGCTGAAATTCAGCCATCAAATCATTGATCTTCTTCGTTTCAGGAATAAAATAGGGTTTGCGCATAATATTTTTCATGACAACCTCTTTTCCTTTCGCTAAAAGCGGTAGAATATCTTTTGTATGAACAATACCCACGATTTGGTCAATATTATCATCATAGATTGGAAGACGGGAGTACCCTTCTTCCGTCATCGTTTCAATCAATTCAGAAGCATCAGCGGTCACTTCCACCGCCACAATTCTAGTACGCGGTACCATAATATTCTTAACGATACGTTCGTTAAAATCGAATACGTTTTTAATCAATTCGTGCTCGGAAATATCCAAAGCACCCGATTCTTTACCTTTATCTAAAAGATACTGTAATTCTTCCGACGAGTGGGCAGATTCTCCTTTGGTAACTTCAAATCCCAAAATCTTTAACAGGAAATTAGCAAAACCGTTTAAAACCCAAATAATTGGTCGAAAGATAAAGTAGAAAAATTGCAGCGGAACCGCAATTTTCATCGTTGTTGCAACAGGTTTTTGAATCGCTATCGATTTAGGAGCAAGCTCTCCAAATACAATGTGTAACACAGTAATAATCGAAAAAGCCAACACATGTCCTGCATTGGTAGCAATCGACCCAGTCAATTCAACACCGAAAAAACCCAGTGCACCCTGCACAATTTGGGTCATTACAGCCTCGCCAACCCAGCCTAAAGCTAATGACGAGAGTGTAATACCCAATTGTGTAGCAGCCAAATAACCATCCAAATGTTCCGTTATACTCTTGGCTATGGTAGCAACTTTGCTACCTGTTTTTGCCTGAACTTCAATTTGGGAGACTCGGACCTTGACAATAGCAAACTCTGCGGCGACAAAAAAGCCGTTTGCAAGTACTAAAAACAATGTCCAAAATAAATCGAGCGCCATGCTGGGGGTTATTTGTTAACAAATTCTGTTTTGTACAATTCGATAGCCTCAATCAAGATTCTTTGCGCTTCATCACGTCCCTTCACACCCTCAACAACGACATGCTTCTTTTCAAGCGCTTTATAACTCTCAAAGAATTGTACAATTTCTTTCATTGTATGCGGAGGCAACTGATCAATATCTTTAATGTAATTAAAAATAGGATCATTTTTAGCTACCGCAATAATTTTATCATCTTGCTCTCCACCATCTACCATATTCATTACGCCAATAACCTGTGCCTCAACTAATGTCAATGGTAAAATATCCACTGAACAAATGACCAAAATATCCAGCGGATCTTTGTCATCGCAATAAGTTTGTGGGATAAAACCATAATTGGCAGGATAAACGACAGAAGAACTCATCACTCTGTCCAAAAGCAACAAACCAGTTTCTTTGTCTAATTCATACTTTCCTTTGGATCCGTTTGTAATCTCAATGATAGCATTTACGGCATTTGGCACATTCTCACCTGGAGAAACCATGTGCCAAGGATTTTGTTTACTCATTTTTTATTTACTGTATATTTTGTTTGTTTCTTTTATCCTTAATACGTTTTTTCAATAACGTTATGGCAATTGGCAAAAATGCAATGACAATCATACCAACTATCACATATTCTACATAATGAATAATACCAGGGAATTCGATACCTAGGAAATAACCTGAAAGCGTCAAAACTACCACCCAGATGGCAGCCCCTGAAACATTATATAGCACAAATTTTTTAAAATCTAATTTTACGACACCGGCAAAGATAGGCGCAAAAGTACGAACTATTGGAACAAATCTTCCTATAATTAAAGCGGTTCCGCCATATTTGTGGTAAAATTCTTCAGCCATGACCACATATTTGCGCTTAAAGATGAAGCTATCTTTTCGCTTAAATAACATCGGTCCCGCTCGATAGCCAAACCAATATCCTGTAAAATTACCTAATACCCCAGCAGTAAACAAGCCCAAACAAAGCGTGAATATATTCACGTCAATTTTATTCAGCGCGCAGAATAATCCAGCAAGAAATAATAAATAATCACCAGGTAGAAAAAATCCAAAAAATAGACCAGTCTCAGCAAATACAATGAGGATAACTAAATAAAACCCTCCTGAACTCAATAGTTCCTCTGGGTTCAATAATTGTTGAAATGACAACAAAAGTTCATGCATAACCTTTAGTAAAAATCAATGTTGCGTTCATTATTTAGAACAAATCCCACGCTTATTTCTGCACAATTTTGAAACAACAAAGTACAAATATAGCATTCTTCTAAAAAACCAACGTAAATCAAGTGTAATATAATCTTTCTAATTATTGATTTTGAGCAGTTATACTCACGATAGACTCGCGGATAGTGGTCGCAATCTGATGGAGTTCGTCCTCAGTTAAGCTCAATTTAGGTCCAGCAAAGTTTAAATCACTAATTTTATTAATAGGGACCAAATGTATGTGTGCATGAGCTACCTCTAAACCCACGACAGCTACACCAACTTTTACACATGGAATTACTTTTTTAATACCTTGAGCAACAATCTTAGCAAAGACCCAAAGCGCCATGTATTCGTCATCTTCGATATCAAAAATGTAATCTGTCTCTTTCTTAGGTATCACTAATACATGCCCTTTAGCTAATGGGCTGATATCCAAAAAAGCTAGAAAATCATTACTCTCAGCAACTTTGTAAGCTGGGATCTCTCCGGAAACGATTTTTGAAAAAATTGTCGACATATTATTCTAATCTTGGAATAAATCTTTTTAAAAAATAATCAGCAAACAACAGACTTAATCTACTAAGCCCTTGGTATGTCGGCGATTAAAGAAATCTAACTACCGCTTTTTCACACCCTGTAATTCCACTGTTCAACAAATATAAACAAAAAAGGTCGCGATTACTACATCACGACCTTCTTAATATAAAGTTAATTTGTAGATGTGCGGTTATGGCATACCGCACATAACCGACATATATTACCTTGAAATATCTACGATTTCGAATTCAATTTTACCCGCTGGTACTTCTATAACAGCTGTATCACCTTTAGATTTACCCAACAAACCTTGGGCAATAGGAGATTTAACAGAAATCTTACCTGACTTCAGATCTGCCTCTGACTCTGCGACCAGTTGATAAGTCATTTCAGCACCATTCTTTTTGTTCTTTATCTTAACAATCGATAAGGCTAAAACTTTAGATGTATCCAATTTGGACTCATCAATTAAACGTGCCGTAGCCAATGTGTTCTCCAAATTGGCAATTTTAGCCTCATGAAGCCCCTGAGCTTCTTTAGCCGCATCATACTCTGCATTTTCAGACAAATCCCCCTTGTCTCTTGCCTCTGCAATAGCATTGGCAATTTTTGATCTTCCTTCCGTCTTCAGATAAGCCAATTCCTCTTTAAGCTTACGCAATCCTTCTTCCGTAAAATAAGTTACTTCTGCCATAATTTTATTTTTTTTCTTATTTTATACTTTTTAAAAAAGAAACAAGACCATATTTCCCTCTTCGGGAAACATGGTCTTGTTTCGAATCTATACGAAGATAATAATTGTTTTTAACAAAACAAACTCTTACCCGCTAATTATAATCAAATCTCCTCCTCGTCAACAAATTTATAGCCGAGTCCACGCACAGTCTGTAAATAATGTGGCTTGTCCGGATTTGTCTCGATCTTTTTCCGTAAACGAACCACATGCATATCTAAAGTACGCGTGTTGACATTTGAGCTATACCCCCACACAACTTCCATTAATTCTTCACGTGTAATCTCCCGCCCTAAATTCTGCAGGAAATGAAGTAAGATGCGGTTTTCCAAAATGGTCAACTCAATTTTCCTTCCGTCACGTATCAAGGAATGAATATTCGGATGATGTTCCGTCTGACCAAACTTGTACACTTCGGGACTGTTTTTCGGTAAGAAAAATTTCACCTTGTTATCGATCATCGCAATAAGCACATCCATATTGAAAGGCTTACTAATGTAATCAGTCACGCCAAAACTGTAAGCTTCAATTTTGTCCACATCTTGAGATTTAGCTGTCATCATGATGATAATATTCTCAAACCCCGCTTTGCGCACATCTTCACAGATCTCGTTGCCTTCTTTCCCTGGAAGCATCCAGTCCAGCAAAACAACATCGGGCCTTTTTTCCAAAATCAAACTTTCAGCTTCATTCCCATTTCCGCTTTGAATGACCTGATAGCCTTCGGATTCCAATCGATGTTTTACCAAGAACCGTAAGTTCTCATCATCTTCAATAACAGCAACAGTGATGTCTTTATTCATAAGTAAATAATTTGTCTTTTAAATGTCTTATGGAATATCCAGTTTATAACGATAAGTTTTCAATGCTTTCTAAACATGGATATTTCATATTTAAATTTATTTTTTAAACCGGAAATACCAAGGTAAAGGTGGTTCCCTGTCCCAATTGGCTTTTTACTGTAATATCACCGCCTATAAATTCAGTAATCTCTTTACAGAAAGCCAATCCCAAACCAATACTTCCTTGCTGATTATATTGACTTTTTATTCTATAAAACTTTTTGAAGATGTTGTTAAACTCCGCCTTCTCTATTCCTATTCCTTCATCCTTAAAAGTGATAACAAAATTCTTCTTATTTTGTTGTATCGCAATATCCAATATTTTATGCCCCGCTTTCGAATATTTATAGGCATTATCAATCATATTTTGAAACACACTACTTAATAACACCGGATCAGCAAGCATTGATGTCCTTACATCAATTTTTGTGCTAATCTTGAAATCTGGATATTTTATTCTTGACGAAGCTACTAGATTTTCCGTAAACATCTTCAAGTCAACCTCTTCTTTATTTAATTTTATCGTTTTATTTTCGATCTGGCTAAAAGATAATAGCTTATTCATCAAGTTATTTAAACGATCTGCCTCCTGATCCAGTATATTTCCATACATTTTACGTTCTTCATCAGAGAGCACCTGCGCACTCTTAATGTTATTTCCAGCAATCTTAATCACACTCACTGGTGTCTTAAACTCGTGGGTAAGATTATTGATGAAATCGTACTGCAATTTAAAAAGTCTTCCGTTAATTTCTAAATTTCTATAAATTAAATATAGTATAGCAATTAAAATGATGTAAATCAACGATATGCCACCCAAAACAGGCCAAAAACTACGATTTATTTCTTTGGAAAGAAAGTTCTTGCTCGATCTAAAAAGGAGCTTATAGTCGGCCAGTGCTCCAGGTAAAGGCATCTCTGTTGAAATCTCGTCATTTTCAGGTGTGATAGGTGCACCTACCAAAGGAACAATCTCCACTTTCTCATAAAGATTAGAATAGCTATTTTTCACCTCCAGGAACATTGGATCGATCTGAAAATTAAACATATCCTGTTCGTAGCCAACGGTATGATCCAAATTACCTTCCATAATTGACTTATAGACAATTAAATCGTTGACCCTCGGAATATTGAGATAGGTAATCTGACCAGGTCTTATGGTATAAAAAACCTTTAAGATATCTTTATCAGAAAGTTTGGCATTCGGTTGCAATTTATCAATATACGTTGCCAACTTTACGCCGATATTATTGATCTCTTCAGAATGTAACCCCATTTGACCGCGATCTCGTATGGTATTTTTATGCAGCCCAGATCTGGAAACAGTAAAAAAAGTAATCGTTTTCGGTTGAATTCTGAGGTTATTAACGATAAAGCCATAATTTAAATTATGATCATTATTGAATTGTAAATCAAAAAAACCAATCTCTCTGACAAACGGATAAGAACTTAATATGCTGTAAGCATATTTACCCGCCTGAACAGAGTCCAAAAAACCTTGATAAAAAGAAACTTCAGGAATTCTATTTTGAAAAAAATCATTGAAAGGAACCAAAGTCTGATCAAATATCTCCGATTTTCTATTCGTAAATTCATTTTTGATATGCGATTCTGTATAGCTACGGGAAAGAAATAAGGCAAATATATACAAGCCACTGATTACGATGAAAAACATCAACAGTAATCCGTAATTCTTTCGATAGCTATATTTCTCTGCTTTCATAATCGCCAGCCTTTAGTCCACAAGATATTTCGCCAAAAATCGCTCCAACTCATTATAATAACCAAAGACATTCTCATCGCGCTTAAAAGTTCTATCTTCATCCTCTTTCAGGATGTATTGCACTGGAATGTTATTATTCTTTAATTTCTGTACAAATTGATTTGCATCTGTCACCGAACTAAACCTGTCCTTTCCTCCTTGTACCAATAGTACCGGTATCTTTACTTTGTCTGAATGAAAGACGGGTGATATATTTTTGAATAATTCACCCTCCCGGATAGGATTTCCAACGATTTGATACATTTTCTGTACATAAGATTTAAAATAGGGCGGTATATCTCTGAAGTACGTAAATAGATTGGTATAACCCGAATAAGACACGGCGCATTTATATAAATCAGAATTAAAGCAAGCGGCATGCAACGCCGAATAACCTCCAAAACCTTTCCCTACGATAGCAACACGTTCGCGATCAGCAATACCCTCCTTAATTAACCATTTCACCCCATCGGTAATATCATCCTGAATCTTTCCCCCCCATTCTTTAAATCCAGCAGTCCAAAACTTCTTACCGAAACCTGTGGATCCCCTATAGTTCATTTGAAAAACCAAATAGCCTCTATTCGCTAAAAACTGTGCCTCATTATCGAAGCCCCAGACTTCACGTCCGTTAGGCCCATCATGAGGAAGGACAACCATAGGCAGGTTTTTGCGATTGGAATGTATAGGATAAGTTAAATAACCCGAAATCTGAATACCGTCCCTCGCAGTATAAGTGATATATTCATTTGGAGAGAGCTCCTTATCTTTTAAATCAGAATTATTATCCGCTAACTTTGTCAACTTTTGTGTCGAAAAATCATAAAAGTAAATCCCTCCAGGGTTGACATCGGTGTAGGTTTTAATGATAATCTTATTGCCTGAACTGTCAGTACTCAATACCTGATATTCAAAGCCATCAATCTGCTTCGCTAATTGATCGTACTTTTGTTTGGTAGTCTCATCGAAGAAATGTCTGTGCTGTCTCGAAGTGGTATAATTTACAAACAACAGCTTATTCTGTTCAGTAAAATATCCCCCAGAGCTCACGTCAACATCCTTGTGGCTAAAAAGTTCACCTAATTCTTTGTGATTTGCCAAATCATAGCTTATCAAAGCCAGTTTATCGCGGTCGACATTCGATAACGCATAGATGATAGCATTCGAATTATCCTTATAACCCAATGGTGTAAAACTACTTTCAACATCACAGCGTATAATCTCCTTAAATGGTTCGTTATCGGAGCTTCGGTACAGTAGCGACTGTTGAACAGAATCGTTGGCTACAGCCATTCGTACCTGACCATCATTAGATACCACCCAAGAACTCATATTTCCTGGATTTTGCAAAATCAACTCCCGGGGTCTTCCGTCTAAATAAATCCGATAAAGATCAAAAAATGAAGAATCTCGATCATTCATCGCCCCTATAAAACTATTGCCCCCGGTAGTCATGGCATGAATCCATCGAAACCGACCACGAATCGGCTTGATCAATGGCCAAATCTTCTCTGTATTGATATCGACCGCATATAAACGTAAACTATCCTGTGCGGATTGCTCTGTCAAAAACGAAATTTTAGAGTTATCGTTCCATGCAAAAGATTTTACATTAATATCATTTTGATAAGTAAGCTGCTTAGAGCTATCCTGATGAATCAAATCTATCAAGTAAATATTTTTGCAATGATTGTCGAGACCGATATAGGCTATAAAGCGACCATTTGGAGAAATCTTAAAGTTTGATTTTTCAGGCTTAGAAAAAAATTGATTTATTGGAATAGGCTCAACATTATGGTGTTGACACCCCAACATGATCATGGTAGAAAAAAGTAAACCTATCCAAAATTTCATCCTCATAATCCCAAATGCATCCTTATCATATATTCCAAATATTGCAATTAAATACGAATTTTCATTCAATGCAACCTTATTTTTACAAGATATACCAATTAAATGTAATTTTCAAACTTCTCGCGCTTCCTGCTCTAAGAATCTTTTTTATCGTAGAAAAATAGCGTATTTTTGTCTATGTTTTTATACAATGTCTCTGTTATAGCAGAAGAAACAATCCATCAGGAGGTTGTTTCATGGATTCAGGATAATATCGTGCAATCCCAAAAATTTGAAGTGCATTTTCTGGAAATGCTTCAGTCTCCACACGAAGGTATGACCTACTGTATACAGGTTGTACTCCCAACAGAAGAACACATAGTAAACTTCCAGCAAGTGCATCTCATCCCATTGCAACACCTTATTTCGGAAGTATATAAAGACAAGGTTTTCCTTTTCGATAGTACGATGAAATACCTAAAAAAATAAAAGAGCTCTTGCGAGCTCTTTTATTTTTTTTCTTCGTTAACACCATGACCACCTTCACCGAGGTTCGCTTCATTCCTTTCACGTATCTCCAACTCCAATTCATATCTCGGGTCATAACTAATTTTTGGCGTTAAAAAATGAAGCAAAATTAAGCGCGCATACCTAAAATTAAAAGGTGCAAAGATCAAAATGGTTACCGCAAGGCCAATCAGATAAAACCAGGGAGATTCGCTTCCTGTCAGAATTGCAATAGCAACCGATACAGTAACAATCTCAGCGACTGACAAAGCATAGCTCACATACATTGCAGCATAAAAATAACCAGGCTCGACCTCGTATTTAACACCACAATAGGGGCATATATCATTCATGTGCTGCTTGCGCAAGCTGTATACCTTTCCTACAAATACATCACCAATATGACACTTAGGACATTTGGAATGTATCATTGCATGGAATTTAGATGTAGGCATTAAAAATCTATTTTATTTCGTTTAAAAACTTTTTTGTTACAGGATTCTTCTTGCGGTATTTTTTATACCATAAATAGCCAAGTCCTGCAGCTGCCAGATAAGGTATGACCAGCAGAAACAAAATACCATCATTCAGCCCCTTTCCTTGCATATTTCCTTCCTTCGTTCCATTCTCAGCGTTCAACGTACACATGGCACATTGTCCATAAGAAACAGATGTAGCTGAGCAGCTTAAGGTAAATATCAGGAGTAAATATTTAAACCATTTCATAGTACAAAGATACTGAAATTTTAACCACTACCCCGCCAAAGATTCAAATTTATCCCAAAAGCCATCTTTAGGCAATGAAGCAACCAATTCCATCTTATCTTTCTTGATTGGATGCGTAAACGCTAATGAACGAGAATGTAAGCAAATACTCCCCAAAGAACTGCCTCTTGGATATCCATACTTATTATCGCCAACAATAGGACAGCCCATAGCAGCGAGTTGGGCACGAATCTGATGGGTACGACCGGTCAGCGGCTCTACGCGCAATAAATAAAAACCATTTAATTCACCTACCAACGTATAATCTAACTCCGCATAACTTCCTCCCTTCACCTCGCGTGGAAACGCCTTGGTTACCCGTGTTTGTCTATTTCTGATCAGCCAATTAATAAGTTTCCCTTCGGTTTTTCGTGGTCGCTGTCTGACTATTGCCAAATAAGTTTTTTTCACGTCTCTATCCTGAAAAAACTTGTTCATCCGCTCAAGAGCCTTGCTCGTTTTGGCGAAAAGTATCATACCGCTTACCGGTCTATCTAAACGATGAATAACACCGACAAAAGCTTCATTTGGTTTATCATATTTCTTCTTTAAATACGCTTTCACCATATCTTCCATCGATATATCTCCCGTTTCATCAATTTGCACAATATCCCCCGCCTTCTTATTTATCGCTATGAGGTGATTGTCTTCGTAAATAACGTCCTTCTCTGCAATTTCAGTGTGATTCATATTTTCAATTCTAAACGGGCTCCCCCAATATGATTAAAAAAAGGCTCTACGCAAGCGTAAAGCCTTTTCATAGTTCTATCATTCAACTTACTTTGCTGTATCTGATTTAAGCAGTTCAGCCTTTTTCGCATCTTCTTTCATTTTCTTTTTGAAGAAACCGCGCAGTAGGAAATTATGCTGCAGCGCTTCCATATTTTCATCCAGCTTTGATGTACTCGAATTCAAGTTATTAATTGCTGATTTAATTTGATTTGCCGATTCAGGATCATTCAACAAAACGCCCACTGCATTATCTTTATCATTTAATCGGCCCGAAGCGTTGTTCAAATTATTTATCAATGCATTTGCTGTCTGAGAGACCCCTTGTAATTGTGCAGCAGATTGACGTAAACTAGAGAAAATAGCGGTATCAGTCGTCAAATCATGAATCAGTCCCTTATTACTATTTAAAGAATTTGTCAGGGTAACTAGATTTGCAGAAGCCTTATTTGCATTATTCATAGCAGCACTGATGGACAATAGTGTAGCACGTAAAGTATTCACCATGGAGGTATCCGTCAACATGGCACCAACCATTCCTTTGCCATCGGCCAATCCTCGTGATATCTCCACGAAGTCAGTGGTAATCTTAGCCAGGTTTTCATTGTTAACCTGCAATGTTTCCATCATTGCTTCCATATCTGCGGTTTTTGCTGAACGCAAAAAATCACCTGTTTCAACAGTAGGGGCATTCTGCGACCCTCCAGAGATAACAACAATCTTATTGCCGATCAATCCATCCGAGCCTAACTTTGTCACAGCGTCTTTCCGAATATACTCAGCAGATTTTTCCTCAATCGTTAATACCACCTCAACATCCTGCACGCTCTTAAAGTGGATATTCTTAATAATACCTACTTTGACTCCAGAAAACCATACATTACTTCCTACTTTCAACCCAGCGACGTCAGGAAACGAAGTCGTAATCTCGATATTTTTAGTAAATTTCTTTTGTTGGCTACCCAAAATGAAAATACCCGCCAATAAAATCAATACGCCTAAAAAAACAAAAACACCAACAATGATTGCTCTTTTATTTTCTGCCTTACTCATGTATATTATAGAATAAAATTATAATTATAAAACGCTCTTACGCGAGCGTCCTCTGTATCAAAAATCTCTTCAAAAGACCCCTGTCTCTCAAACTTACCGTCTAACAACATCACGATACGGTCTCCCACCTCTTTTGCACAAGCCAAATCGTGCGTGATAATAATTGATGCTGTTTTATATCTTTCCTGAACTTCGTTGATCAATCCGTTAATGTCCAGACAAGTAATCGGATCTAATCCTGCCGTTGGCTCATCATACATCATGATTTCTGGCCTCAGAATCAACGTGCGCGCAATACCAATTCGCTTACGTTGTCCACCAGAAAGTTCCGATGGCATCTGATTGATGGCCTGAGAAAGTCCAACGCCATCTAACACCTCCTCTACTGCATGATCGATTTCAGATCGCGTCAAATTACGCTTATTACGAACCAACGGAAACTCTAGATTTTCACGTACGGTCATACTATCATAAAGCGCACTATTCTGAAAAGAAAACCCTATTTTTAGCCGTAATTCACGCAGTTCACGATCATTTAATTCTGTCACAGAATCTCCGAGTACATTAATCGTACCTTCATCCGGCCTCAATAATCCTGCGATTAATTTGATTAACACAGATTTACCTGTACCCGAACGTCCTAATACAACAAGGTTCTCTTCTTTATATAAATCCAAATTAACGCCCCGAAGCACATGGTTATCACCAAAAGACTTGCTAACATTCCTTATTTCAATGACCGGCTTCGAATGGTCAATGTTTGATTGAATCTTTTCCATAGCTCACTATCCAAAGAACGATAAAATCTGAACAATAATTATTTCCTCAATAAAAACAAGGAACATTGACGCCACAACGGCCGCATTGGCAGCTTTACCAACACCCTCTGTCCCCTTGGAAGAAAAATAACCACAATAACAACTTACAGCGCCTATCGTAAAACCAAATATAACAGCACGCAACACCATAGCTCCTAAATCTTTAAATGCTATCGTTTCAAAAACCTGTGTAAAAAAACTCAAAAAGCTCAAGTCATCTTTACTCATCATACTGAGATAGCCACCTAAAAGACCGATGCCGGCAACATAAAAACAGAGCACAGGAATTCCGATCGTTGTAGCCAATATTCTACTTACAATAAGATATTTATAAGGATTGGTTCCAGAAACTTCCATGGCATCTATTTGCTCTGTAACATTCATCGAACTTAATTCCGCACCAATTTGAGACCCCACTTTGCCCGAAGCTATTAAAGCCGTAACTAATGGTGCCAATGCACGAACAATAGCGATCGAAATTAACGAAGGCAACATCGAAGTTGCCCCAAATTCCTCCAAAGAAGGACGTGATTGTTTTGTAAAAACAAAGCCCACGATAAATCCCGTTAAACTGATCAAAGGCAAAGATTTGTAGCCTATTTCATAGCACTGGCGGACAATTTCTTTGAATTCATATGGTGGAGTTACCAATTCGCGCCAAAACCGTAGCAAAAAACGGTGAATATTTGCGAATTCTAGAAAAAAAGTCTGAAGTTTTTTAGCCATTTAAATGATGTCTATTTCAAATTAATGTGTCTTAAAACACGTCTTATGCTGAACAAACACGTAGCAATTCGAGCGGTAAAGGTAAATAAAAATATGTATCTAAATTGTCGTTTATGTAAAAAGATCATCAATTTGACTTTCACGTAAAAATAATCAGATTTCCAATGTACCGATTAAACCATTTTATTCGTTATGCTGTCATAATAACAAAGACTACGGCATAGAGTTTTGTCACACTTTAAAATATTACAGAAATGAAAAATTTAGGCAACATAAAATATTGGGTACTGGGGTTTATTGGTATCGCTTCTTTCTCAAGCTGTGCCACATCGATGGCCCAACGCGGTGGATATAACAATTATGACCATTATAACAACGCTGGCGTCTCATTCCAGCTGTTTTATGATCAACTATCGCCTTATGGACAATGGGTTAATGACCCGAATTATGGTTACGTTTGGATTCCGGACGTTGGCCCTAACTTTCAACCCTATGCTACAAATGGTTATTGGACGATGACTGACTATGGAAATACCTGGGTATCCAACTATGACTGGGGCTGGGCACCATTTCACTACGGTCGCTGGAATTACAATGATCGCTATGGATGGGGCTGGGTTCCTGACTATGAATGGGGACCGGCATGGGTAAATTGGCGTCAAAGTAGCGACTATTACGGCTGGGCCCCCATGGGACCAGGTATGAATATCAATGTATCCGTCAATATTCCAATGAACTTCTGGACATTTGTGGGAGTCAATCATTTCATGAGCAGGGATATGGATCGTTATTATGTGAATCGTAGAAATTACAATAACATTTATAACAGAACCACAGTTATCAACAATACAACGATCATTAACAACAACTATTATGTTGGCGGCCCGCGAAGAGCAGACATCGAGCGCTCAACAGGAAGAAACATCACAGTAAATAGGATAGCAAATGCGGATAGACCTGGATCGGTTCGTAGTAGCAGCAATCGCAGCAATGAAATCAGTATGTACCGTCCGGCTGTAGATCGTAATACGCGGTCGTCTGCACGTCCAACGAAGGTAGTGGATGCCTCTACCCGAACACGGAATAACAATAGCGAGATATCAGATCGTACCAATCGCGTTATCAGCAACCGCGATAACATCGATTCAAGATCAGGAAGTCGTGAGTTATATATTGACAACAGTGGAAATGCTTCTGTAAGGTCCCGTAATGATGCCAACAGTACAGGCTCGAGCCGCAGTTCAATCAATAACACTAGAAGCGGAGACAACGGGGCGACAAATAGAAATACGAATGGTACACAACCTAATTCGAGTAACTATGATTTTAGGACGCGATCAGGTCGGCAATCGGATGCTCCAAACAACAATAACCCTACATCTACCAGTAGAGGGAGGCAGAACGGTTCCGATCAGACTGTACCGCCACGCGTAGTTCAACCTACAACAGCACCGCAACGGAACGGAAATTATGATGGTAGCAGCACACGTTCGACACAGCCCATGTCTCAGCCGGTACAAAGTCGAAATTCCGATAGCCGGACGCGTTCGAACCAACCGGTGTCTCAACCAGTGGCCCAACCGTCTCAAAATCGGAGTTATGAAAACACCAGAAGCAGATCCAATACAGATAATTCATCGTCTGTATCGCGATCAAGAAATTCTGGAAGCTCAGCTGAGCGTAGCTCCGGACGTTCTTCACAGGGTTCTGAAAGATCTAGAACAAGATAAGGATGACCGAATAACATGATAATTCATAAAAGGCGGATGAAATAAAAAATTTCACCCGCCTTTTACATATGTGTCTTTTGATATTTATCATGAACAATCCACACAATTTCACGTTAATTAGTAAATTTACCGCTTCAAACAAAAAAACAAATCGATAAGGATGGCTTCATTTACCTCTATATTAGATAATGATTTCTATAAATTCACGATGCAGCATGCTGTAGTCAAGTTGTTTCCAAAGGCCAAGGCTCGTTATCATTTTATCAATCGGGGACACCACAAGTTTCCTGAGGGTTTTGATGTCCTCTTGAAGCAGGCTGTTAACGAAATGGCTAATTTGAAACTAACAAAAGCCGAAAAGACTTTTTTTGCCAGAACTTGTCCCTATATCGACCCAACCTATTTTGACTTTCTCCAAGGTTACCGATATGATCCTGAAGAAGTCAAAATATTTCAGGATGGCCCCGATCTAGAAGTCGTTATCGAAGGGTACTGGTATCGCACTATCCTCTGGGAAGTTCCGTTGATGTCTCTTATCTGTGAACTTTTTTATGAATCCCAGGGCTTACAACGTTCCTCCGATGCGGACGTAATCGCCACAGCGAAAGATAAAATCGAGAAATATAAAAAACTCAATATTACTATTGCTGATTTTGGCACCCGAAGACGCCATTCTCATGAAGTGCATGATTTGGTCGTTCGTACTCTCAAGCAATATGGCGAAAAAACATTTATTGGCACCAGCAATGTCTATTTAGCAATGAAATATGAAACGAAGCCCATCGGCACCCATGCCCATGAATGGTTTATGTTTCACGCCGCTAAATATGGCTACAAAATGGCCAACCTCCTGGGACTGGAACATTGGTCTGATGTGTATCGGGGCGACCTCGGAATAGCACTATCGGACACCTATACAACAGAAGTCTTCTTTCAGCAATTCGATAAAAAGTTAACCAAATTATTTGATGGAGTCCGACATGATAGTGGAGATCCTCTTGAATTTACAGATAAAGTTATTGCACACTATAACAAAAATGGAATCAATCCGCTTTCAAAGACCATTATATTTTCTGATGGCCTAGACTATGAAAAAGTCGAAAGAATTGCGGGCTACTGTGAGGGTAAAATCTTACATTCCTTTGGCGTTGGCACCAATTTTACGAATGATGTAGGTCTTAAACCAATGAATATTGTCATCAAGATGACAGATGCTTTGCCAGAAGATGATCAATGGAGTCCCGTCATCAAATTATCTGACGAACCGATGAAACATACAGGAGATGAAGACTCCATTTATATTGCAAAGAAAGTATTAATGATTGATGATGACCATGCATAGAGACGTATACGGTGAAGCCCTTGATGATTACTTTGTACATCAAGAAGAAAAATTCCCCCTCATACTCCATACCAGCTATGGCGATAAAGACGAAATGCCGGTAGAGATTTTCTTTCGGGAACCTGATGATTTCCCTGAGCTAGAATTTATTGGTCTATCGCTATGCGATGGACGTGTATTGGATGTGGGCGCTGGAGTAGGCAGCCATAGTCTATATTTACAAGAAAAAGGCTTTGAAGTGGATGCATTGGAAGAATCCCAAACCGCTTGCCATATCATGCAGCAACGCGGGGTACAACATATTATCTGCGAAGACTTTTATAAATTTAAAGGGCAGCGATACGATACGCTTTTGCTGCTGATGAACGGGATTGGTATTGCTGGAGATGTGGAGGGCTTTCGAAAACTACTAGCGCATAGTAAAGAACTATTGACGGAAAATGGGCAGCTGATTTTTGATTCGTCCGATATCAGTTATTTGTATAAAGATTACAACGTCAAGAAGCCGGCCCACTATTTCGGGGAAATCCAATATCAGTATGAATACAAAGGCTCCCGAGGCGATCTCTTCAAATGGCTGTATTTAGATCAGGATTTATTGATTAAAATTTCGCACGAAATGGGTTGGGTAGTCCAAATTTTATATGAAGATGAGAATGATCAGTACCTCGTACGTATGGAACTAAAAAAGTAGCCTGTTATCGATAACAGGCTACTTTTACTATTTCTGCGTCCTGATATAGATATCTCCCAGGGATGTTTTCAAAATCACGTCCTGTCCACCGCCGTTCATTTTGCCCTTCACTGCATTACCCATAGGGATTGACTGGGGCTCCTCAGCGCTTTTTTCAAATTGGAATTCATCTGCGGCATAGATATTTCCCATTGCTGATTTCACATCCACATTTGCCCCAAAATTCTTGGGAAAAGCAACATCTACAGCGCCCATTGCAGCGACAAGAGAAATAGGTCCTTTGACCGGTTGAACAAACTTGGCTGTTACATCTCCCTGTGCAACCTTCACATTGATTGGTCCCGTTACGTTCAACAAATTCACATTTCCCATCGTATTGGAAACTTCCACCTCAGCGCGCATATCTTTCAATTCGATCACTCCAGCATTGAACATCGCACCACGCCCCCCTTTTATCGTCAATGGTAGATCCATAGGTATCTTGATTCGGATAGAATCCTCTAGGGGCATCCCGACCATGCTTATTTCGGTCACTCCACCTTCTGTTTTGATATTCATTCCGAGTCCCGAATTATCCGATAATCCAGAACCATTAACGACACGTAGGCCTTTTGCACGATCATTTCCCTCATTATCCTCAACCTTAGCGGTAATCAGCACATCCTTCCCCTTATACCCTTCGATATAAACATTATCCAACTTTAACAGGAGTTTACTTCCTAAATTAGGCACTTTAATTTCCTTCCAGCTTTTGGGTCCATTAGAACCGCCGAATCCTGAAGAATTGAATGTAAAATTAGTACTATTACTTACGGCAACGCCTGAAACCGCTCTAGCCTTTTTAGGAGGATTAGGAGGCTTTGGCGCAGCAACTCCTTCCACACTTTCATTTACCTGGGCCTGTAATGCACTTGCAAAAATAAGTGCTATCCCAATCATCATTATCCTTAACTTTTTCATCTCAATTTATTTTTTCTTCCTTATTATTAACCAAGCCATCTGCTCTACCTTCTCGTAAGCGAGCCTACACAAGTGGACGTTCTTGAATCTATTCATCTATTGATTTAATAATACCGCATACGCCTGTTCTTTCACAAATTTCAAGGTGAAGGGATCCTCCACAATTTCAGTTAACTTTTCTTTTGTTGTCGCTTTCATCTTTGGATCATCTTGCTGAACCATCATTTGCATAAGCTCCATTTGCAACGTGGGATCATTTTGCACCACAAAGAAGTCCTGAACTTTCTGCTGACGTTCTTCTTGGCTCAGTCCACTTAATATCGTTTCGATTGCAGCTATACGCACATTACTATTTTGATCCGATACAGCAGTCCTTTCCAATGCTCCTCTACTATTCCGATCTAACCTACCTTCATCTTTCAACGCTAAGACAGCACTTAGACGTGCGCTTGCGGAACTCGAATCCTGAAGCATCTCAACGTAATCAATTTTCTCTTGCATTTTACCTAAACCAGAGGTCGTTATGTTTGCTGTTGCCAACTGCTTTCTTTTGGTTTGCCTACCCGCTATTGCCATAGACGAAGTCAATTTAGTTGAATTATCGTTATCAGCGCGTCCTACTGTTTCGTTAACGGCTTTTTTATCGCCTTCATTTTCACGAACAACATGAGGACGTACAGCAGCCACAGGTTTTTCAGTCATTAAGTCGCCCGGTCTGTTAAAAGCGATAAATGCTGCTGTTCCTACCAACAAGACCGCTGCAGCAATACTAGCCCACTTCCAAAGAGGCTTAATCTTTCTTTGCTGAACAGGTGGAACTACTTGCGGTCTTATTTTATTCCATAAGTCAGCCGAAGGTTCTCTCTGATCAAATGATTCCCGATTAGCGTTCACAAAATCTTTTAAATTATCCCGCATAATTATACCTTTCCTTCAATTGTTCGTAAATTTTCTTTTTTGCGCGATGGTATTGGCTACGGACGGCAACTGCTGTCATTCCCAATGCTTCCGCGACTTCGTCATGGCTCATATTTTCAAACAGATAAAGGTTAATGACCATCTTGGGCACCCCCGTCAGCTGGTCGATCGCCTGCTCCAAATCCGTTAAACGACATTCACGCCATTCCTTTTCCAGTAATTCATCTTCGCCATCATCCTGAATTTCCAAATCGTCCACCGACGTAAAATACTGCTTATTTTTCCTCAACAGTGAAATGGCCTTATTCACGCCCATCCTTCTCAACCAAGCTTCCACACTGAGAACCAAATGCCACTTTTCCGATCTTGAAAAAAAGTCAACAAAAGTCTCCTGCAAAATATCTTCACTCTCTTCCTGATTGGCCAAAATCCGATAAATAGAATTAAAGATCTTTTTTGCATAGCGATGATAAAGCTGCGCATACCCAGACTCATTACCCGTTTGGCACATCGCTAATAAATCTTTATCGCTAAGCTGATTTTGCACGTTGTAAAATTAATTCTGTTAATTCTTATGTTTCTACTATGTAGTCGACACCCTCCCGAAAATGTTGCAATATAATTTCACTTTTTTTACAAATAATTTTAAAAGTACCTAAAATGCCGTTTAGACGATCCTGTACTGCAAAAAAAAACAGAACAATGATCTTAAGTATCTGCATGATTAAAATAGCTTGATACCGATGCTATAACTCCTTTATACCAATATTGACTATCTGACTTTAAGATAGGTTTCTACAATAGTATGGTGAACTCCTAATTCTGGCAGATTTTCCACGCCTGTTTGAATCAATGTATCCCCCTTTATCTTGAGTTGAAAATCAAATGTATTCCTTTCCCAATCACGTATGGAACAATATTGCAAACTTTCTTGATATTTAACACCATCAAAGGAATAGGTCCCGCCGCCCGCTACAAACAAAGGTTCTTTCCCTTTGCCTTTTTCCTTATCATGATTAAAAAAAGAAAAGTGGTCATCATTAAACATTTTAAACATCTCTGTTTTGCTGCTGTCTGTAAAAGCTGTCACAGTATCCTTTCCTTTAATTGTCTTGCTGTCAATTAACTTATACGTACCGGCCAAAGATTTTGATTTTAACGCATGCATTTCTTTCTTGTCCCCGTTTCCTTTACATGAAAAAAACAAACAGGAAGTCGATACCACAAATAGCAAATGATTTTTTAGGTTCATCATATTTATAAAAGGTTTATAGCAGCCAAACTACAAAAGTTCAGGCTCAATCAAAAACAAACTACGCTAATTATTTAGCTGACCAAACTAAACACACCACCAATAGTCAAGCTTCAGTTTAGTTCCATCTGGATACTCCATCAACAAGGCATGCTATATCCAT
Source organism: Sphingobacterium sp. UBA3549 (assembly GCF_002376635.1). Lineage (NCBI taxonomy): Bacteria > Pseudomonadati > Bacteroidota > Sphingobacteriia > Sphingobacteriales > Sphingobacteriaceae > Sphingobacterium > Sphingobacterium sp. UBA3549. The sequence goes on from NZ_DFOE01000008.1 coordinate 114,396, forward strand.
TCCCCCATTTGCAATAAGCAATTTTTAATCCTATTTTAGCGATGGTTAAAATTAATATAAAGCAATGCATAACGCATGTTGATGCTTTTAATTAATCATTTTTTCAATGAAGGATGGTGTTGGTCCACCATCCTTTTTTTATTTTCTGATCCAATCACCGTCTTCCATAATTTCAACTGAAATCCGCTATCCTTACTGAGGAAAGTTGGATCAAAAACAAACCAATCTAAAAATTACAGCGAATCGGAGAATAAAGTAAATCGTTTGAATCGAATATTGTAATTTAGTTTCTTCATTCAGCATATAAGAAAAATACAAACACAGCGGATATAGACAACCGTTGATTAGATTTAGACTCACATGAAAACTATTTTTGCAATTGTAGGTAGCGCCAGTACCCATTCATCCAATCATCATATTATAAAGCACCTACAAAAAGAGATTAATGGCGATATCCATTTCACGCTATTTGATCGTCTGAAAGAACTGCCGCATTTTGATCCAGATGAGAGCCAGTCCCATCCACCTATTGAAATTATTGCATTACGCCAAATTATTCAAGAAGCAGACATTGTTTTGATCAGCAGTCCCGAATATATTTTCAGTGTGCCCAGTGGATTAAAAAATCTACTTGAGTGGTGCGCAGCAACCACAGTTTTCAACGATAAGCCCATAGGTATCATCACCGCCGCTGCACAAGGTGAACATGCACACGTCGAACTGCAACACATCATGCGCGGATTAGGAGCCCAAATTGATGAAAAAAGAAACCTACTCATCGAAGGAGTAAGGGGCAAACTGGACAGTGCGGGAGAAATCTGGGATGAACAACTCCGTACAGCGTTAAAGGAACTGGCTGCACAACTAATTGATAGTAAAAATTAGCACGATCCATCAATTGAAGATTATTATCTTTACGACATGCAAGAACAAATTAATAATCCACTACACGGTAAAAGACTTGACACCATTATAGAATATTTAGTAGAGTACTATGGTTGGGAAGAATTAGGTCAACGCATAGCTATCAGATGTTTCAATGAGAATCCAAGTGTCAAATCTTCGTTAACTTTCTTAAGAAAAACACCTTGGGCTAGAGAGAAGGTCGAGCAGCTCTACGTAAAAACGTTATTGAAAAAATAAGTTTTTTTCCTATTTTATAGCGAATAATCTGATTATTAAGCATAACTTTGCCGCCATGAAAAAAATTGCCGACTACCGGAAGTTACTTAACGTAGATAAATCTGTGGATCTCAAAACCCTGAAATCTACTTACCGGACGATCATGAAAGAATGTCATCCAGATAAATTTGTCAATGATGAAGAAGGTCGTTTGGCTGCAGAGGAAAAAAGTGTTGCGATGATCGAAGCATACCACTTTCTGGTAAGCATCTGTTCTGAAACATTAGAGCAACAATTGCCCATCTACACAGAAACAATTACCAATTCAGGTATTCAAGATATTGACTGGAAAGGACAAATATTGACTGTCACTTTTCAAGACGGCAGCCAATATGAGTATTTCGGTGTTCAGCGAAACGATTATATTAAATTTGTCAATGCAGATTCTTTAGGTCGATTTGCCCGTAGACACATCTTCCATTCTTACCCTTACCGTAATGTATTAAAGACTGCAACAGTATCTTAGAAACTGTTTTCATCCAGCTATACAAAGATAAACGCCCGCTATCCGATGGATATTGGGCGTTTATATAAAATGTTAAATGTTTAAAAGCTATCTATAGAACAACACTGTTAACAAATAGTTTTATCATTTTAATATAAAGTCCGCAGACGCTCTACCGTAAAATGTATTAGGCATTTACGCTCACTTGCAGCTTTCCATACTCTCCTATTTCCCAAAAGGACCTATTAAATCTTACAGCAAAGATAAAGCTCTTACAGCAAAGATAAAGCCTGCATTTAGACTTTGAGTCAATACCTCGATCTCAAAAAAGATTACAAATAGTGCTCTTGCAAGTTCAATGGCTTTTTTTCTTCTTTTAGATTTTATTTTTGTTCGATAATTATTACTTTAGCGCTACCAAAATTATTCTAGCCAACGGCCCTGAAAAAAGGCCTTCCACTTGGATTAATTCGGGATGTAGCGTAGCCCGGTATCGCGCCAGCATGGGGTGCTGGAGGTCGTCGGTTCAAATCCGGCCATCCCGACTTTTTATCCTTTACTTTTTAACTGACATCGCGTTTGCGCTCTAACGGAATATCGCTTTGAAAATTGAATAGCAGAGATACCTTTCAATCATAAAAAAGGTATTTAGCCGATTGGAGTTTTCCGCACCAGCTAAATACCTTCTTCTATTAAACAATTAGGATGAAGCCACCTTGTTTGTTACGAACAGTCCTTCAGCTTAATAGCCTGGATTCTGCTTCAAGTTTGGATTCACCGCAAGCTGCTGACTTGGAATCGGATAAACCAAAGTTTTCGGATCAGCATCTGCAGCCTTTTCCTGCCAGGCCAGTAAGAACTTACCGAAACGAATCAAATCTTGTCTTCTCCACCCTTCCCAATATAACTCGCGAGCACGTTCGTCCAACAAATTGTCAAGCGTCATGGCTGTAAGATTATCTACACCACGATTGAGTCGAATTCCATTAACCAGCGCAAGAGCTTCGGCAGCAGTCCCTGTCCCTCCTCGGAGTATTGCCTCTGCTTGCATTAACAAGACATCAGCATAACGAAATACCACCCAATCGTTATTTCGTTGCCCAGTAACACCATAGTCAAAAGCATACTTCATTGGACGAATACCGGCTGTCTCCAACGTTGCACCTGAGGTACGGATTGTTACTTCGCGTGTAAAAACTAAAGGTGCGTTCGCTGGATTTCTAGCCATCAATGGCTTGTTTGTACTCCAATTATATTGTTGCCCAGCAAAAAAACCAACATTTTGACGTTTAAATTCCTTCTTTTTATTGGACGTCGTATCCGCTGCATATTCATAATAAATTCCCCTTCGTTCATCCGATGCAGAAAATTTATCGTAATAGTCTGATAAGGTACACCAACCGTTCCATCCCCCCGGATTCATATTATAATGCGCAATTGTATTCCATGTACGGTCCACATTTCCACCCCGATCTCCATTTTTATTGTACAAAGTAAAAATATTCTCTGTGGACTTTTCGTCGTTGTCAGGTGCAAAATTGTCAAAATATTTGCCTTTTGGTGAAATTGAATAAGCACCCGTAGCGACAATTTCCTTAGCAAGCGATACTACTTTATTCATATCCTCCGCCGCAAAAGCTGGCGATTGTCTATTTAAAAACGTCCCTTTGTTAAGATAAATTTTCATCAACAAGGCTTTTGCAGCATTTTTGTTTGCTACATAAGCCGCTTTCGGCCCGTTTGCAGGCAAACTCGCTATAATTTCGTTGAGATCCTTAACCATATAGTCAATAGCCGCCTGTGGCTGTAACACCTCTGGTGCGATTCTAAAATCTTCAAAAGAGGCTCCTTCCCGGATGGGCACTACGCCATAGAGATCCAACATATCAAACATGACCAACGCACGAATAAACTTCGCTTCTGCCCCTTGCTGCGCACTCGGATTATACCGCAACACATTGCCCGCATTATAGATGGCTGTCCCTAAACTGACGAAAGTGTTGTTCATATAACCATTGTCTGCATTCCAGGTATGTAAATGGATCGCACGATGCATACCATTATCATCCCAGTCACCACCACGCGTTGGAGCCATGGCGGCATCTGATGAGATTTCCTGCATCACCCAGCGCTGTTCCTGCTGATAAGGTGTATTCAATGAATTATAAGCAGTGATCAATAAGCTTCCAGGATCCACATTGGATGTTCCCTCTTCTAATTCTCCTTTAAATTCCTCCTTTAATTTAGTACAAGAAAATGTACTTGTTACAATGGAGCCAATTATTCCGATATATAATAAAGTTCTTAATTTCATCTTTTTTATCCGTCTAAATTTATTATCTGTTCATCCATTTCGATTTTAAGACATTCATACAAATGACCTACAGTATATGCTTAAAGCGAAAAATTAACCCCCAATAGAACATTTCTTGCCGGTGGATACGGCAAATATTCAATACCTAACGATGGGATACCATTTGTTGCACCATCGGTATTCACTTCTGGATCAAATCCAGTATACTTTGTGATTATAAAAAGATTCTGTCCAGTTAGGGATACATTTAAGTTCTTAAGCGTTCTGCCTACATTACCAACACGGTAACTTAAAGTTAGATTAGCCATTTTTAAGTAATCTCCTTTTTCAAGAAATCGCGTAGAAGGTGCTGCAGAATTGGATGTAGATTCTTTAACTCCAGTGTTAAAAAATGCGGATCCAATATTACGTGATGACAAATTACTCAGTCCCAAGGTTGTTGCCGCTGTGTTGTTAAATAGATAATGTCCAAAAGCACCGTTCATATTGGCCGCCAAAGAAAACTGTTTGTAATTTACATTTGTTGATAGTCCCAGTAAAGTGGTAGGATTTGGACTATGCATATAAAATTTATTAATAGCAGGATCGTTGGCAGTACTGATACTTCCATCCTGTCCGCGATACATACTCATACCGGTTTGTGGGTCTATCCCTTGATAATCCGCCAAGTACCAAACATTAAGAGGCTGTCCATTCACCATACGTTGCCCCAATACACCTGAGAACCCTTGCCCCCGTAGCGCTCCTGTTTCGTAATATCCCACCAACCCACTCACACTATTTTTAAGAAAAGTAGCATTTCCAGTCAAATCCCAAGTCCAATTGTCGTTTTTGATAATAGTACCTGTCAATGCTACTTCCACTCCTTTATTGACAATTTCGCCGTCCAAATTCACCCATATACGTCCTGCTGGAGCCGGTTGTGCGAGTGTTTGCTCAAATAGCGCATCTGTAGTTTTTTTATTAAAATAGTCGATTGATCCGTAGAGACGATTGCCCAAAATTCCAAAGTCGATACCTGCATTTAGCGTTGTGGAAGTTTCCCATTTCAAGTCAGCGTTTCCATAATTAGCCTGGCTTACACTTTGGTTCCCGAATACCAATCTATTTAACGAGGCACCCGAAGGGAATTCTTGATTACCTGTTCTTCCCCATCCTAAACGGACTTTCAATTGGTTAAATAAACCGGAAGACTTTAAAAACTCCTCCTCATTAATGTTCCAAGCTACCGCCAGGGAAGGAAACATAGCATACTTGTTGTTTGATCCGAATTTAGTAGAACCATCTCTACGCACCGTTGCTGTCAATAAATAGCGATCCAAGTAATTGAATCCCCCTCTTAAGAACATCGACTGCAATTGGTTGGTCGGACTTCTGTACGACGATATTTCACGTGTGGAAACAGGTGTATATTGTAGGTAGTCAAAATAATCTAATCCCATATAACGAAAACCGCCGCCAAAGGATATGTTATTATTATAGTTATAATCCAAATACTCATAACCTGCTACCGCATTGACACTCCAATCTGAATTGATTTGTTTATTGTAGGAGAGCATATGCGTCATTTGTAAGTTGGTTTCTCCATTATTTGAAATAAAGGCCTGCTCATTGTTTACAGCTGAAGGATCAATAAGTCCTGCGCGGTACATCCCTTGGCGATTTCCAGTTTGTCGCATCGCACTATAAATAAAGCGATATTCCAAATCGTCTGTAATTTTATAGTATGGCGCCAAGTTGATCACCATGGTATTCGTTGTCGCCAAATCTTTAAAGGCTTCAATACTCGTTAAGGGGTTTCGTGTTGTTGAACTAACAAATGTTAAATTGCCTTGATCGTCTCTTAAGGGACGTGTTGGATTCCACTGTAAGGCCTGAGAGATCACATTTCCTTCCGAACCCACCATCGCATTGATCGGCGAATACCGATTGTCCATCTGCGTCAAAAAGACTGCAAAATCCAATCCCAATCGTTTGTTTTCCAGAAAACGGAAATTACCGTTAAAGTTAGCTGTATATTTCTTCAGTTGTGATCCACGAATAATACCGTTTTGATTTAAATATCCACCCGAAAGACGATATTTTCCATATTCGGTTCCACCTGCTACATCAGCATAGTAATTTTGCGTGATCGCTTTTCGTGTGATCGCCTTAAAGGCATCCTCATTGCCACCAAAATCAGCATTTGCAACTTCAGATGGCGTATAATAATTTAGCGCTTCTCTAAATCGACCAGCATCCAATACGTCGGGATATTCCCGCATAGTTGAAACACCTGCAGACGCTCCTACAGAAACCTCAGGTTGCCCTACTTTCCCCCTTTTCGTTGAAATAATGACAACCCCGTTTGCACCCCGAGAACCGTAGATGGCGGTCGCCGAAGCATCTTTAAGAATATCCATGCTCGCGATATCACCTGGATTCAAATAGGTCAACGGATTTCCCCTATCGGAAGAAAAACCTCCTCTCCCCTCGGGCAGCGGCGAATTGCCGGACATAGGTACACCGTCCAGTACAAACAACGGATTGTTACTTGCCCGGATCGATGAGTTCCCACGGATACGTACTGTCGTTGACCCGCCAGGTTGCCCCGTATTATTAATTACCATCACACCGGGCGTCTTTCCTTGTATCAGTTGATCAGGACTTGTCATGATTCCTTTATTAAAATTTTTAGCGCCAATAGTGACCATAGATCCCGTTAGATCCTTTTTCCTCGCGGTACCATAACCGATCACCACAACTTCTTCTAGGCCCTGACCAGCACTAGGTTCCAAAGCTACAGTAACTTCATTTCCTACAATAGGCACTTCTTTTAAACTATATCCGATAAAAGAGACTTCCAGTGATTTAGCATCTTCGGGAACAGTCAATGTAAAGACACCTTCTGTGTCTGTTGTTGTAGCGGCAGTCCCTCCTTTTACCTTGATTGTAGCTCCTGCCAATGGACCCTGTGTTTCATCCACAACCTTCCCCTTTAAGACTTTCGTCTGGGCAAATGCAATAAAAGATACAAGCAGAAATGTAAGTGTCATTGCGCATTGTGCAAGTAGTTTATTTTTCATACGCTTTTTGATTAGTGGTTTAATTGATTTATGTCGTGCATGTATGATGCACAGCTCATATTAAGTGATTTAATGCTATTGATAGATGTTAAAACTCATCCAAAATGAACGTTTACTTGGCCAACTGTTGCATCAACGAGTCTGTGAGGCAAAATCATAGAAATATTGGTTCGCATAGGGGCACAGGCTCTACCTGTCATAATTCTTGGGCACAACATACGTTTATATTTGGTTATTATCTTGATATAAAAATGCACAAATCTCAGTAGCTCGTCCAATCACAGCGTCTCAATTTTATATCAAAGCGTATCAGTAAAATGCTTTTTTATCTTTTAATTGACTATTTTTAGTTGAACGTAATCAATTTTGAAAAGAATAACCACCATATTAATTTTATATACCTTCCTAGCGTGTATCCACGGGCGGGCACAATCCATCTATTTTAAAAATTATCAAACAAACGATGGACTCTCGAATAGTTCCGTCAAGTGTATTACACAGGATAGTCAGGGCTTTCTATGGCTCGGTACAAGAAATGGCCTCAATCGTTTCGATGGCAATCAATTTAAGATATTTAGACACAATGCTTCAGATTCGACAAGCATCGGAAGCTCTTCTATCTTAAGTATGCTCACCGACAGCAAAGGCGTCCTGTGGGTGGGAACGACTCGCGGTACTTACTGTTACGATCCCGCAAAAGAAAATTTCAAACCATTCAAGGGTATACCAATCGGTGAAGTAAATGCCCTACACGAATATGCAGGATTTATCTGGTTGCTTTCCAATGGCAAACTTTACCGTTATAGTTCCGCAACAAAAGAAATTACGACATGTGATCATAACAAAACTGCGCTGGTAGCTATCACCAGCAGTAAGAAAGGGGGGCTGTGGATCGCAGACAACAACAGTACAATACAACGATATCAGGTTAGCACCCATAAATTTGTCAATGTCGATCTCAAAAAGATCGATCGACGAGCGCTAGCAAATACCAAAACCGTCTATGCAATCAACGATTCGCTACTGATGATTGGGACGATCAATTCGGCCTATCTCTTTGACTTCAAAAATGGAACATTAAAAAATTTATTTTCAAACCATTACCCTAACAAAGTTATCCAGGCAAACTGCATTATTCAACAGACAGCATCAGTATATTGGATCGGAACAGAAACTGGAATATATACATTTGACATCCACACAGGACAGATCCAACACATTAAAAAAGATCTGCTCAACCCATTTGCCATATCGGACAATGCGATCTTAAATTTCTATCGCGATCGGGAAGGCAATATTTGGTTTGGAACATATTTTGGTGGTTTTAACCAATACAGCAACCAATTTGATAATTTCAAAAAGTATTTATCCGGATTTGGAAAATCTGCCCTGTCAGGCAATATCGTGCACGATATCACCAAAGATCACGATGGAAATTTCTGGATAGGAACAGAAGATGGCGGTCTAAATAAGATAGATGCGCAAACAAACCAGATTCAGCACTTTGTTGCGAATGGCACACAGGGAAGTATTGCGCATAATAACGTTCACGGTTTGGCAACTGTCGGCAACGACCTTTGGGTAGGTTCCACAACTCATGGTATTGACATTCTGGACGTAAGAACAGGAAAATTAAAAAAGCATTATGACCGCATTGGTGATGGACCATTACAAAGCAGCTTTGCCGTTTGCCTCTATAAATCCAGAGACAATCACCTATTTGTAGGAACCGATCGCGCCTTATATGTCTACAATAAAACTCGTGACCGTTTTGACCTCCTCCCTATTACTGCATGGATACAAGGTATTTATGAAGACGAAGAGGGTATATTCTGGATCAATACGTATGGAAGCGGCGTCTACAGCTATAACCACAGTTCGGGAAAAATTCAGCAGTTACTGTCTGAACAAGGCAACAAAAATTCACTCGTCAATAATTATGTCAATGGCCTATTTGAAGACAGCAAAAAAAACTTATGGTTTTGTACAGAAAGCGGCCTTTCAAAATACCGCCGGGATGGTCGATTTACCAATTATCTGACCGAATCGGGATTACCTTCCAATCAAGTATTTAAGGTGCTGGAAGATGACAACAAAAGCATTTGGATATCTACCGGCGGTGGTCTAGTCAGATTAGATGAAGGAGTGCCTCGTAGGATCATTTACACATCCAGAGATGGACTTCCCGCCGATCAATTTAATTATAATTCAGCTTTCAAGGATAATGACGGGACTTTATATTTCGGAACTATAAAAGGAATGGTAAGTTTCAACCCTACAAAATCCATTAAGAACAACTTTGTCCCCCCAATATTTATTAGTGGCATTCAAATCAACAATGCAAACATAGCTGTTCGTGAAAATGGGATACTAAAAGAATCCATCACCATAGCAAAAGAAATCCAACTGACCTACGACAGATCCAATATTAGCTTTAATATTACAGCGTTAAGTTTTGCTTCACCAAAAAGCAACGCCTATCGGTATATCATGGAAGGTTACGACAAAGAGTGGACCGATATTACAGGGAATCAAAAAATCTATTACAATAAACTTCCGCCAGGGACGTATATCTTTAAGTTCAGAGGTGCAAACAATAATAGGGTTTGGAATCCCGCCGAAAAAAAACTGCGCATCATTGTTTCGCCCCCCTGGTGGCTGTCTCGCTGGGCATACGTGCTCTATTTTCTGACATTCGGTACAATTACACTGCTGGTATTACGCTATTACCTACTGCTTTTAAAGGCCAATAATGCGCAAAAGATGGATAGCTTCGAACGGAAAAAAGAGCAGGAAATATACACACTCAAGCTAGAGTTTTTTACGAACCTCGCTCATGAGATTCGTACCCCGCTCACCTTAATCAAAATGCCCCTGGAGAAAATAATAAATAATCAAAAATTCACCGATCAGGAGACGGCTCAAGACCTTGCCCTGATCGAAAAAAATACAACGCGATTAATTCGCCTCACCAACCAGTTACTGGATTTTAGAAAAGCAGAAACCAACAATATGAGCCTTATCTTTACAAAAACCGACATCAATACCCTTCTAGCCGAGGTATTTCACGATTTCAATTACCTAGCCAAAGACAAACATTTACGCTATGATCTCAGCCTTCCACGTATCAGTCTCACAGCCTATGTAGATGAAGAGGCCCTTCGAAAAGTCTTTACAAACCTCATCCACAATGCAATAAAATACGCGGAGCAAGAAGTCTATGTCAAACTGCTTCCATTCAATAGCGATGACATTATGTTCAATATTGAATTTAAAAATGATGGTCTCCTTATACCCTTTGAGAAAAAAGAAAAAATTTTTGAACCCTTTTATCGACTAAACGAATCCGACAAAGATACCGGAACAGGAATTGGCCTGCCCCTTTCCCGTTCTTTGGTCGAACTGCATCAAGGAACATTATCTCTTGTTCATATGGAAGAAAACCGCAATATATTTTTGCTCTCCGTCCCTATCTTTCAGGAACAATCCCTGGATATCCAATCATTTCAGGAAGATTTTGACGAGCATGTATTCATTGGTAAAGCAGATGAGCAACAAGAGGAAAAACCGGTAATCCTGCTCGTTGAAGATAATAAAGAAATAATGGCTTACCTCAATAAGGAATTAAAATCAAGTTACACAATTTTACGAGCTGGTAATGGAGCTGAAGCGCTCGAAATTTTAGACAAAGAGAATGTGCAACTCGTACTGACTGATATTATGATGCCGATCATGGATGGACTTGCACTATGCAAACGCATTAAAACAGACATCCTCTACAGCCACATTCCCGTGATTTTTCTGACTGCAAAAAATGCGCTCGATTCAAAGATTCAAGGGTTAAAAAATGGTGCTGATGCTTACATCGAAAAACCCTTCTCGCTCGAATTCCTCATGGTACAAATACGTAATATCCTCAAGAACCGCAAAATTATCCAGAATTATATGACCAATTCTTCTGGATCCAACTTAATGGATATCAATGTATCGGCACCCGACAAAGACTTTATCAGCCAGCTCAATACTGTAATTTATGAAAATATTTCAGTGATAGATCTCAATGTGGATGGACTTGCCAAACTGATGCATATGAGCCGCCCAACCCTTTACCGTAAAATTAAAGGGCTATCCGATCTCACCCCCAATGAATTGATCAATATTTCTCGATTGAAAAAGGCCGCAGAACTGCTTACCCAGAAAGAGTACAACATTAGCCAAATAGCAATTATGGTAGGTTATACCGTACAATCCAATTTCTCAAGAGACTTCAATAAGCATTATGGCATGTCGCCGAGCAGTTATATTGTTGAAAACGCTAAGTAATGAACGTCCTTTTAGTACCACCATCACGATTTACCGATGGAGTAAAAACTGCCATCCGTAACAATTTGAATGGAAAGGCTCGAAGGAAGGACAAAAAATCGTAGACGCAAAAAGCCCTATACGTCTACGATAACACCTTACTGTTTACTCTTAGGAACAAAGAATGCTGCCAGCAACATAAATACTCCGGCTAACAACAGGCCATAGATGGATTGGCTATGAAATAAATATTTGATGATCATTCCACCAAAAAAACCACACACAATCTGAGGCAGCGTAATGAAGAAATTGAACAGTCCCATATAAACTCCCATTTTACCAGCGGGCAAATGATCGCTTAAAATGGCATAGGGCATTGCTAAAATACTACCCCAAGCTATACCAATGCCGATCATCGGAACAATCAATAAATTAGCATCTCTGATCAGGAATAACGAAATGAGCGAAAGTCCGCCAACGGAAAGGCCCAGGGCGTGGGTTTTACTACGACCTAAACGTTTAGCGATCCGCGGAATAAACAAGGCATAAAGGGCCGACACGCCATTGTAAATACCGAAGAGTACCCCCACCCAATTGGCGGCCTCCATATAAAGATCCTGCCGACTTCCTTCTCGAAGATAAAAGACCGAATCTGCAATCGCTGGAGTTGTATATACCCACATCATAAAAAGTGCAAACCAGGAGAAAAACTGCACCCAGCCCAACTTGCGCATAATCAGGGGCATTTTGCCGATATCACTCGCAATAGATCGCAAACCAAATTTAGGCGCAGATGCCTGGTCTATTGAAATAGCATCTGAAAAAGACTGAAGTTCTGTTGGCGAATACTCTTTAGTTTTGAATACAGACCATAATACTGACAAAAGCAGTACAAAGCCACCTAAATAAAATGAGTAGATAACATTGCTTGGTACCTGCCCCACTTCCGAAGTTCCTGCCACATCAAAATACTTCGTCAATATAAACGGAAGCAACGATCCTAAAACAGCTCCGACACCGATTAAAAAAGTCTGTACCGAAAATCCTACACTCCGTTGACTACTTGGTAAATTATCGCCGATCAGGGCCCTAAATGGCTCCATCGTGACGTTAATAGAAGCATCCATAAACATCAATAACCCCGCTCCTATCCAAAGTGGTGCCAGCATCGTGGTAAATAATGCCGCATTAGGCATTAAAAATAACGTCAGGGTAGTTAACAGGGCACCCACCAAAATATACGGGCGACGACGTCCCAACCTATTCCAGGTTCGATCGCTATAATGGCCAACGATGGGCTGAACAATCATACCCGTTATTGGCGCCGCGAGCCAGAATAAAGACAAGTGCTCCACATCGGCACCAAAGGTTTGAAGAATACGCGAAGCATTGCCGTTCTGAAGCGCAAACCCCATTTGTATCCCCAAAAATCCAAAACTCATATTGATGACCTGGCTTATGTTTAATTCAGGTTTTTTTCCCATAATAGGCTATCAAAATTTAACACAAAATACAATTTAATTATCATTTAATCGCGATTCAGCAGCATAAGAATCCTTTTCTAAGCTGCTGAAAATATTGATTTACCGATCGTTCGACACCCGAATGCTACATTTTCCAGCTAACACGAAAGCCCCAGTTACGGTCTGGATATGCGCTGCAGTATCACTGATATTATCGATCGAATAACCAACCCGATCTACAGCAATCAACAATGTCGCGCCGCGAAACAATATCCGGAATTTATAGCCTTCCCATTCGTTGGGCAACATTGGGTTCAGATACAATTTTCCGTCCTTGATTCGCATACCCGCAAAACCTTCCACAATCGTCATCCAAGTACCGGCCATCGAGGTAATGTGCAGACCATCTTCGGTATCGTTGTTGTAATCATCCAGGTCCAGACGTGAAGTCCGTAGGTAAAACTCATATGCTTTTTCCGCTTTATTGAGTTTAGCCGCCAATATCGCATGTACACAGGGAGAAAGTGAGCTCTCATGCACGGTCAATGGCTCATAAAATTCAAAATGCCGACCGATAGTGTCCACATCGAATTGATCTTCAAGAAAATACAAACCCTGCAATACATCGGCCTGTTTGATATAACAGGAACGTAGAATCCTATCCCAGCTCCAGTGCTGGTTGATCGGACGTTGCAACGGATCAAGTTGTACCACAGGAATCAGCTCTTTGTCCAGAAAGCCATCTTGCTGCAAATACACGTTTCGTTTCGCATCAAAAGGGTAGTACATCTTGGCAATAATATGCCGCCATTTTTGCTGCTCTTCCAGTCTAATTTCCAACTTCGCTTCCATTGCGCTCACCACGTCGGATTGCTGCTGGGCCAATTTTTCTAAACATTCTAGTGTATATTCCAGACACCAAGTAGCCATACGATTGGTATACCAGTTGTTATTTACATTATTCTCGTACTCATTTGGTCCAGTCACCCCCAACATCACATATTGCTCACGTTCAGCACTCCAATTGATGCGCTGTGCCCAAAATCGGCTAATTGCAACCAAAACCTCCAGTCCGTGCGACCAAATATATGCCTCATCACCCGTATAACGCACATAATTGTAGATTGCAAACGCAATGGCTGCATTGCGGTGGATTTCTTCAAAGGTGATCTCCCATTCGTTATGACACTCCTCCCCATTGATCGTAACCATGGGGTAGAGGGCTGCCCCATGCCCAAAGCCCAGTTTTGCGGCATTTTCAATAGCCTTATCCAATTGCTGATGACGATAAATCAACAAATTACGTGCGATCGTTGGCGATTGCGTCGCAAGGTAAAATGGGATGCAGTATGCTTCGGTATCCCAATAAGTAACACCGCCATACTTCTCTCCCGTAAATCCTTTTGGCCCAATATTAAGTCGCTCGTCTGCACCCGTATAAGTTTGATTCAACTGGAAAATATTATACCTTATGGCTTGCTGTGCAGCAACATCACCACTGATTTCAATATCACTTTCTGACCATATCACGTGCCATGCGGCCGCTTGCTTTTCCTTCAACTCATCAAAATCAAATTGTTTTAGTGTCTGCAAATGATCCTGAACAACTTCCTGCAATTGAGCAACCGAATGATTTTGTGAAGTAACAATGGCGACACGCTTCTCTATCCTACAAATGTGTGATTTGGGGAGATTAAGAGTGTAGACTTCTGCCATACAGCCTGGGCGCGTTACCGTTTCGTCTGCTGATCGTACCACTGACCCGGTGCTTACAGTGGTCTCGAGCATCGCATAAACTTCAAAACCAGTTTTCTTGGTTCGGGCAGCTACAAAAACACCAAGCCCAGACTTTCCCTGGTCAATGCTTTCCCAGAATTTTTCATCGTAGTTGCTATCCCGGTTAATCACCTGTGCATTTAAACGCGACACAACCTCGAGCGTAACATCGCCCGAAAGTGCCGCTATGCTGTATTGCAAAGATGCCGTTTCAGAAGCAAACAAGTGATACATCCGGCTTGACTGGATTTTAATCTGAGCACCATCTGCCATTTCAACAACAAAGCTACGGTATAGAACACCCTGCTGCATATCGAGGCGGCGTTCAAAAGATTTGACATTTACTTTGGCTAAATCAAGCACTTGTCCGTTAATTCGGATATCCAGGCCAATCCAGTCCACAGAATTAATGACCTTGGCGAAGTATTCTGGATACCCATTTTTCCACCAGCCCACACGCGTTTTGTCGGGATAATAAATTCCCGCCAAATAAGATCCCTGTAATGATTTTCCACTGAATTCTTCTTCAAAATTAGCCCTTTGCCCCATCCGACCGTTGCCAATAGCAAAGATACTTTCCGAAAATTCATTATGCTCCGGATGAAACGTATCCTCAATAATCTGCCAAGGGTTATGTTTGATATATGTCTTCATTGATTTCTTGTTTTCAACACCTCCTGAACTCCAGTGTAAAAAATCCTTGCATTATTTTTAACGCGATTCATTTACCGTTGTCAAAAGGTAATTTGCTGGTTTAATCTAAAATTTCTCTACTAATCTCCCTAAGTCAGCTACGACCAAATCTGCTCCTTTGAGGTTATCGGCTTCTCCGATACCGATAACCTGCATGCCAGCTGCCCTAGCGGCATCGATCCCAGCCTGGGCGTCTTCCAACACCAAACATGCTGATGCCGCTATCCCCAATGCGTCGGCGCCTTTTAAAAAAACTTCGGGATTAGGTTTGGAAAGCTGAACAGCATTCCCATCAATCAAGGCATCGAAATAACCGACAATTCCGGTTTTTTCAAGAATGCCCAACGCATTTTTACTTGCCGAACCAAGAGCAATTTTAATTCCTCTTTCCCGCAGTTTTTGCAATAGTTCCAAACTTCCCGAAAGTAAATGTACTGGACTAAGCTGATCGATCAATTCCAGATACCAATCATTTTTCTGCTGCAGCAATGCTTCTTTTTCGCTTTTAGACTTCTCCAGTCCAGCCCATTTCAAAATCAGCTCCAGAGATTCAACGCGACTCACACCTTTCAGCTGTTCGTTGTCAACCGTGCTGAACGAATAGCCCAAGCCTTCCGCTAATCGATGCCACGCTTCAAAATGGTAGACTGCTGTATCCACCAACACACCGTCCAAATCGAATATTACGGCCTTTACATTATTATAATTAATCATTGAAAAATGAATTCTATAGAATTTTATTTATGTTAAAACTTAAGCTCAAAAACCCTAGTCTCATAAGCTCCCAATTGTAGGATATTGCCTACCGGAATGGTTTCTTCTTTTCGGATAATGTCCAAATACGACTTTACGTTATTGTTTCTCTCCCTAAAGCGGTCCAATTTGAGTGTCTTGGTGGTATCATTGCAATTCATGACTACCATAACCGTCTGTTGTTCGTTGTAGCGGAAATACACATACACGCCATCTTCGGGCACATACTGCATCGTTTTACCAGTCTGTAATACAGTATGCTTTTTACGATAATTGGCTAGCGTTTGAACAAAAGTCCACATATCCTGCTCTGCCTTAGTCCGGCCTTCGGGGCTAAACTTATTCCTTTTGTCGCCCACAAAACCACCTTGAAAGTCTTCCCTTAGCAAACCATCGGGATTGGAGAAATTTTTCATCAGAATCTCCGCTCCATAGTATAACTGTGGAATACCTCTAGTCGTCATCAGCCAGGCCAGTGCCGATTTGTACTTCTGCACATTTTCCCCAACGACGGAGAAAAAGCGATCTTTATCGTGATTGTCCAGGAAAAGTACATTACGCTCAGGTTGCGGATACTGATAGTCGGAAGCCAAAGTTGCATACAATTTATTCACACCTGTAGTCCATTCGGTCTTTTGGTTAAGGGCCTCCCCTATAGCATAGTTAAGTTGAAAATCTGTTACTCCCATCAACTTGGAATCCACATCTTGGCCAACCCGCTTCCCGCCTAGGAAATAAGCTTGATTAGCAACACCATGGACCCACGTTTCACCAAAAAAGGTGAATTTTGGATACTCCTGCAGGATGCGGTCTGTCCATTGACTCATAAAATCAAGATCATTATACGGATAGGTGTCGATGCGGAATCCATCTATTGCCGCGGTCTCTATCCACCAGATATGACTTTGCGTCAAATAATTTTGAACATAAGGATTCTGCTCATTCATATCGGGCATTGTGGGAACAAACCATCCTTTGACCATTTTCTTTTTGTCGTCTGCAGATGCATAGGGATCAAAAACAGTTTGGTCTTTGTAGGAAGTCTGCGTGTAGGTCGGCCATTCATTGAGCCAGTCAGCCATCGGTTTATCCTTCACTGTCCAATGATAACTCCCTATATGATTAGGTACCACATCAAAGATCAATTTCATCTGACGTTTATGCAGTTCGTCGGCCAATTGTACATAAGTATCGTTGCTACCAAAACGCGGATCGATATGATAGGTTTCGGTATTGGCATACCCATGATAAGAAGCCTGTGGCATATCATTGGTCAACACGGGTGTCAACCACAACGATGTCACGCCAAGATCGTGTAGGTAATCCAGTTTACCGATAATACCTTCGAGATCACCACCATGACGCAGATACATCGAATCGCGGTTTAAGCTCATATCCAACATGCCCTTCACCTGATCATTTGCTCTATTTCCATTGGCAAAACGATCGGGCATGATCAGGTAGATCAAATCGGAACTGTTCACGCCTTGCGCTTTTACTTTTTGATCTCTTTGCTTCAACTCATAACGATGGGTCAGTTTCTTCTTTCCTTGACGAAAGGTAAACGTTGACCATCCTGGTTTGGCCGAGGCAGCTACCTTGACATCCAAAAACAGGTAGTTGGGATTTTCTACACGATTGACCTTAACAAGCTCTATACCTTTATCCTCTACCTCTACCTCTACCTCGCTTTTACCTATTTGGGGCCCATAGACAACGAGCTGCAAGTTTGGATTTTCCATGCCTACCCACCAGTTTAAGGGTTCTACGCGTTGTATGGACTGCCCCATTAGAGGGATACATCCTACAAGTGTTAGCGCCAAGAATACTAGGGCAATCTTTCTCTTTACTTTTAACATGAGCTACTATTTTTTTGTCAACGTATAGGTATTTGCATTTAAATTCAACACAATATCGTAGGTACCCGCGCTGGCAACAGCGATATTTGCGCCACCAGCGGCTAGTGTTCCATTTGCACCACCAAAATTGGTTCCCCAGTCGTGGTTTTTACGAAATTTAATCTCGCCTGCAGTCAAGCTTACTGTGAGTTTCCAAACCTGATTGGCGTTATCGTATTTCATATCCGTATCGGCATCCCATCCCTTCGGTGAGGCACTACCAATAATACCCCAGCTATGGTCTTTGTAAGAAATGGTGTTGGCTGTTGTATTTACTTCCAATTCAAGATTACCGGCACGTGGAGCTTTTAAATTACCTCCACCATTAAAAGCGAGCTTACCATCTGCAGTCTGTCCATAGGAATTCGCCCAGTTACGTTCAGTCGTGATCTTAAATTCTGAATTTTCTTCCGGAAAACTAATTATTCCAGTATAAATCCCATTACTTGTCGGTGATACAATTGATTCAGCAGTGGTCGGATCCCATCCCTGATAAGATCCCGGAACATACAAATAGCTAGTCGAAGCAAAAGGGATCGCCTTCAAGCCAGCTAAAGCCGAATACACTACTGTAATTTTCGAATTAATACTCGACTTGAGACGTACATCAAATTCCGATACTGTTCCTGTTGGAACGCCAAGAGCGAGTAAATAGCTATTCAGTTCATAACCTGTAAAACCTAGCGCGGTACGACCACTAGGAATGACCACTTCCTTCACAGTTTTAAAATTGTCCCCTTTAAGTCCAAACTGAAGTACATTCGTTACCGCTGCCTGAAATCCAAAATCAGCGGGCACTACTGCAAGGTGCAGCACCGTATCGCCTGCATTATCTTTTGATAAGGCGATGTCATTTTTATCGAGGCTTAAACTGGCTGGCTGTATGCCCTCACCGCTCGCCAATATGGCGCGGGTCTCGTCTTTTTTACAACTCTGGAATGCCACCATAAGTAGCAGCAGAATTCCAATATAGTGTCTAATTTTCATCTGTTTGATTTATATTTTCAATAGCTGATGAAAGCAAGGTTCAATCGTCAGCCGCTTATGCGCAGACCAATCTGTATTGCCCAGTTTCATCAGTCAACAATTGTCTATTACAGGAATTGATTAATTATATCCTGGGTTTTGTACCAGGTTCGCGTTCGCAATAATATCCGAAGCGGGAAGTGGGAACAGTGTTCTATACCCAGCAACTGCCTGGCCTGCGAGCACACCACCCTTAAAAGGCCAGAGATAATTATCACCTGTAAATTTGCCATAACGGATCAAATCCGAACGTCTAAATCCTTCCCAGTATAATTCTTTCACACGTTCATTTAAAATACCATCTAACGAAAGGTTAGCCAAGTTGCCACTGTTGTTGTCATAGGCACGCACACGCAATTTGTTTACATAGTCGAGTGCTTTCGCCACAGTACCACCAGCACCGCCCCGTAAAGTTGCCTCTGCATAGATCAGGTTCATTTCTCCCAAACGGATCAACGGAAAGTCAACAGATGCCACGAAACCTTCGGCCGCTGGAGGAGCAGTTTTACCATCCTTGTTCACATTACGGAATTTGGTAACTGCCAATCCCTGTTTATAAACAGCGATATCTTCAATTTTAACACTTGTATTTAAATGAAACATGGCACGTTTATCTGTTTCGCCAGAATAATCACCAAAAATAGTCGCAATATTATCACGAGTGCGATTTCCGGCCCAACCTCCACCCGGTACACCGAAAGATGTCGGATTCATTGTCGCATCTATCGCCGCATTGATTAGATATGTTGTCCCGCCTTTGCTCTGCGTCTTGGTCCCATCGTAAGGCAGGTAAAAAATAAATTCCGGATTGTTCACGTCATTGTCTGCATAAAACAGCTCCCGGTAATTGCTGCCCAAACTATAGTTCGAATTCAAAACTTTTTCCGAATACGTAATCGCTTCAGTATATTTCTTATTACCTGCTCCCAAATACACTTCAGCATTGAGGTATAAGCGAGCCAACAATCCCCAGGCTGCCGCCTGATCCACACGACCATAGACATTCTGTTTCGGAGCTTTTAGCTGACCTGCTACTTCCAATAGCTCTTTCTCCACATACGCAAAAAGCTCAGGCCTTTTAATCTGCGGTGGAGAAACTTTACCAACAGGGGTTTCCTCGGTTACAAATGGGGGATTGCCAAATAAATCAAGGAGTACCCAATAGTTATAAGCCCGCAAAAATCTCGCTTCAGCGCGATAATAAGCAATCTCCTCTTTATCAGTGTCCGAGATACCTCTTTCAGCCAATTTAGCATCTGTACTCTCTCTTAAGAATTCGTTAACGAGTGTGGCACTATAAACACAACGCGTATAAAGGCCCCGCAGCATAGGATTGCTGTCATCAAAATTCAGATAATCTAACCCACTGATGCCTGGGTCATTCAGCCATGCACAAGCAGCCTCATCCGTTGTCAGTTCTTGTGCATTCCAAAAAAGACGCAAAAAATCAGACGTGCCGGCATCCAATCCACCCAGATCGGAGTTATTAGGTCCCGAAGTACTGGTGAGGGTCAATGATCCATATAATCTTGCAAAAGAGGAAGTGTACCCCTGAAAATCCTTATAAGCAACATCTGCGGTAACATCGTTGGTCGGTTTTAAGTCCAAATCCTTGTGGCAGCTGCTCAATGCGACAGCAAGCAAGCAAACGCCTATATATTTATTTAATTTTTTCATTGTCATATTGTTTAAAAACTTACATTAACACCCACCACGTACGTTCTTGGTCTGGGATAGAAACGGTCATCTATACCATTGGATATTTCCGGATCAACCCCTTTATACTTGGTGATCGTAAATACATTCTGTACCGTTGCAGAAATAGACATCGAAGCATTACTATTTCGGATAAATTTTCCAAGATTGTAACTCAGATTGACGTTATCCATTTTCAAAAACGAAGCATTCTTGATATAGTAATCACTTTGCAGCTGTTTAAGCAAGAAATTGGTGTTCAAAAAGTCCACCGGTGCATTGTTGATAACCAATACTGCCTGATCACTGACGTTCGCACCACTACCTAGGTTGGATGAAACATTATCGTACACATAGTTATCTAGGTTAGCACGCAAAACGGTTGTTGCAGACCATTTTTTGTAACTATATGCTGCAGTAAAACCTAAAAGATATTTTGGTAAAGGTGATTTATACAGATAACGATCGTTATCGCTGATCACCCCGTCCCCATTACGGTCAACATAGACGCCTTCAACAGGATGCCCTTGTTCATCATATACTTGCTGGAACACATTAAAACTATTTGGCATGAAGTTCACTTTATGTGCCTGAATATTGCCACCTGTCCCCCCACGGATACCACCAGTCTCGACGATAAAATTCGGATCATCGCTCTGTGTCAGGTTTGTCACCTTGCTTCTGTTGTAAGTCAAATTGAAACCAAGATCCAACGATGAACTTTCAGTTTTCACGGGGACATAATGCAAGTTAAACTCCAAACCCTGATTTTCCATATTGCCAACGTTGGTCAACAGGAAATTGCTAAAGTTTGATCCTACAGGAACTGGAATGGTACTGAGCAGGTCTTTGGTCTTCTTGGAGTAATAGTCTATGCTACCATAGAATAAATTGTTGGCAAAACCAAAATCGACTCCGGCATTATAGGTCGTTGTACTTTCCCAACGGATATCTTGATCATAGGCAACAGGAGAATTCAAATAAAAATATTCATCACCAAAGCGATACATCGATTCATTGCCACTAATGGTATAATTAGGTAGATAAGAATAATTGGCGATACCATCTTGCTGTCCCGTTTTTCCATAACTTAAACGAATTTTCAATTCTGAAACTGAAGCGACTTCTTTCAAAAATCCTTCGTTCTTTGCCCGCCAGGTAAATCCAACAGATGGGAAATAACCCCAACGGTTGTCAGGACTAAAACGTGATGAACCATCGGTGCGCAATGTTCCGGACACAACATAGCGATTGTCGTAAGTATAGATCAAACGACCATAATACGAGATCAACAGATTTTCAGGTCTATCAAACGGCCGTGTTGGCTCATTTAGGATCTTATCACCTTCTGCATTTGTACGGTTAAAATTATAAACCTTACTGCTATTTTTATAGTAGCCATACCCCAATGTTGCGTCAATATTGCTTCTTATTGCCGGCAGTTCTTTGTCGTATTTGAGGTAAAACTCAAGGGTTTTATTGTTGATATCGGTTTTATATTGGGTTCGCTCACCACCCTCGTTAAAATTACGTGCAGCGATCGCTGGCGTGAATGTGTTGCCTTTTGAACGTGCCAGATCGTATCCGACGTTTAAGTTGGCATGCAGCTCTGGCAGGAAGTGAAAACTATAATCCACTTTCGCATTTCCAATACTTCTAAACACATCACCATTATCTTTGCGTAGGTCCAATAAGGCCAAAGGATTTCGCGGTGCATTGGGATTAGGTTTTCCACCCTGAATCCACTCGTAGTACCCTCCAAAACTATTTTTATCATCTACATAGACCGGCTGTGTAGGATCAAACTGAATGGCTGTACCGATTGCATCCTGAGTCGCGAATTTAGATTTTGACCACGTACCACGTACATTCACATCCAATGAAAGATGATTGTCCAGAAATTTTGGTGTTAAGGCCAATGCAGCAGTAGTTCGCTTCAAGTTATCATTTTTTAGTACCCCATCCTGATTCATATATCCCGCAGAAATACGGTAGGGCATATTTCCTGCCTTCGAAGCAATGTTAACGTTATTGTCTGTGGTAAATGCATTGCCATAGATCACATCCTGCCAATCGGTATTGGCTGTTCCTAACAGTTTTTTCATGGCATCACTGCCATTTGTATTGACATAGTCACGGATTTGATCAGCGTTGAGTAGCTTTACTTTATTGGCTACGGTAGCCAGTGAATTCTGTGTCGAGAAGTTGATCTGCGTGCCCGAGCGACTGCCCTTTTTTGTTGTAATCAAAATAACACCATTCGACGCTCGCGAGCCATAGATGGCTGTGGCATTGGCATCTTTCAATATTGTAAAAGTCTCAATATCATTTGGATTAATCAAACTTAACGGGTTTGCTACCCCAGAGACCGAACCACCAGCCAATGGAATTCCATCAACAACAATAAGTGGATCGTTGCTGGCATTCAACGAAGCCCCTGTACGAATACGGATTGTGCTTCCTGCACCCGGTTGCCCACCACTGGTGGTGATCTGAACCCCCGGCACTTTACCCATAATCAGTTGCTCGGGCGAAGTGATTTGTCCCTTTTGAAAATCCTTGGCACTTACTGTACTGATGGATCCCGTCAGTTCGCTCTTCTTTTGTGTACCATAACCAATCACAACAACTTCCTCCAAAGCACTTGTATTGGACTTCAGGTATAAGCTTAAAGGATTTCGTCCCTCCTTTACCTGAATCAACGTATCCAAAGTCGCATAGCCGACCATACTCACCTTGAGACGCAATTTCCCCGTTTGAAGTCTATCCAAGCTAAAATCCCCATTCGCTGTGGTAGACAGCGATCTTTGAATATCTTCGAAGCGCACTGTGGCACCAACCAAGGCACTCCCTTTTTGGTCCATTATTCGCCCTTGAAGCGTAGCCTGTTGGGCTATTGCCGAAGCACTTACCCCAAGAAGCAGGTTCAAGGTCCAAAATGGACGTAATAGCTGTTTGTTCATAAAATAACTGTTTATTTATTTAGTTTTGTTTTGCTTATCAATTGGTATTGGCCTGGCAAGAGTGTCCATGTTGACTGACCGGACCAGTCGAATTCTTTTCCCGTAAAATTATCGACCCAATGCTTTTGTAGTGCCTGTGGCAATGCAAATGCAGTACTTTCTACCCCAAAATTGCCTAGTACGCCTACTTGTTGTCCTTCCTTTTCCAGTACAAAATATTTAACCGCATCCTTCATCGCCGATGTGACGACTGTCCCGTTTTGGAAAATGCTGTTTTTGGTTTTGAAACGAGTGAGTTGCGCATAGGTCTCAAAGAGCTTTTTGCGATCGTCTTGTTGGAGATAGCTCCACAACAAAGGCTTTTCACCTGTGCGACCATTTTCATCGATAGAAACATCATAACCGTATTCACCAAACTGCCAGATCATCTTAGGTCCTGGTGAAGCCAATAGAAACACAGCTGCCTGTTCCATACGTTTTAGTGCAGTACCTAGATTCTTGATGTTATAGCTGCCCGATGAGTTTCCATAATTTAAGCACTTAAACAGGAGTCTCTGCTCGTCGTGACTTTCCATATAAGACACAAAAGAAGGCTGTGCCATGCCGTGACCGGAAGCAAATAATCTTCCGAGATCAGAACCATTGTTGGCGGTCCATCCCATCGCCGCTTCGTTAAAGGCATGATTCATATTATTCCACAGCAACATGCCCGATTGCGCCAGTTCCATTTCTTCCTGATCGCCACCGAGATGTTCCAGAATAATATAACACGACGGATCAATGTTGCGAATATGCTGCTGGTATTGCTTCAAAATGGCTACACGCGATGCATCATACGCATTCCAGGCAGCTAAATCACTTTCTGACGTACCCGAATTTTTCTGCGTAAAACCTTTGGATAAGTCGAATCGGAAACCATCGATTTTATATTCCTGCATCCAATAAGTCAACACATCCTTCACAAAATTCTGTGTATAAACACTTTCGTGGTTAAAGTCGAAGCCTACATTAAACGGATGCTTAGCAACCGTATTGAACCATGGGCTGCTTCCAGCTACATTACCCTGCTCAAAATAAAGCTGTACAAGTGGCGACTGACCAAAAGCATGATTAAAAACAACGTCTAAAATAACGGCAATACCGCTTTCGTGACAAGCGTCGACATAGGCCTTGAAGTTATTTTTCAAGCCATAATATTTATCCAACGCACGATGAAAAGAAGGATTATAGCCCCAGGTGGAATTTCCTTCCGATTCTTGAACAGGCATCAATTCAACAGCATTCACCCCTAAGCGCTTTAAATAAGACAAGGAATCCTTGAGTGTGGTATACTGATGCTGTTTGACAAAATCGCGGACTAACAATTCATAAATGACCAAGTCACCTTCGACAGGCTTCTTAAATGCTGCTGTATTCCACGAATACGACTTGGCCGGAAGATCCAATACCCCCACAATTCCTTGTGCACCTACAGGATAAGCAGGTACAGCACCCGCCATCAATCCAAGTGACGCATCGTTTTGTGGGTCAAGGATCAATTCGGCATAGGGGTCGGCAATATAAAGTTGACCATCCACCAAGAATTGATACGTCAGTTGTTTGGAGAAATCGACATTTGATACCGTGGTCCACCAGGTTTTACCATCCGGTGTCTGACTCATCGCATACGCGGGCAAAGCTTTATAACCGTTAAAATCGCCCAATACATAGACACTTCTTTTAGAAGGGGCTGTCAATGCAAAACTAACTTGTCCTTTTTGCTTACTGATCGTCGTTCCGTTAGGACTAACTCCTGCTGGAAGTACTGCAATAGCTGGCTTAGCCTCTACAAATAATGCAATTTTGGTCATCGTCACCTGACCATCAGTTTCAAGGCGTGCTTCAAGTTGGTGCAATCCATCGCTTTCTAAGCGGAGGGATCTTTCCAGCGACTGAACGGCATCTGCCGCGGCGATTTGCACGCCATTGTCCCAGATACTAATTTTTCCCGATTGCGTTGCTTGAACTTTCAGCTTCACGCTTTCACCAGCGGTATATAATTGATCCGTTGCAATGGGATCTGTGGGTTGCAATGCGGGCGACACAAAACGAATAGCCTCTGCATTGGTCGCCACAAGAGGCAGAAATAAATCCGAATTATTTTTGTTTCTTTGGACCACCGATCCATCACCATTGCGGACTAAAATTGCTATCTGACCAAATTCTCCTCCATTATTCAGGTGAAAGAATTTAGCGGGTGTAAATGTGAAGGTATATAAACCAGCAGCAACAAATTTAAGTTTATAGGTGTTTTCATTGTTCGACCAGTCTGTTGCCACATGTTGCCAGCCGCCCCCATTGACAGAAATCAATCCAGCGTGTAAGTAGAGATCGGCTGTGCTACCTTTTAGCGCAGCATTTCCTTTCGAAAGATCAAATTGCAACGTGATTTCCTGATCCCAAAAGATAAATGGGGCGGAAAGATGTACCAAACCAGATTCCTGCTGTTCAATAACAGGCGGTTGCTCGACATCCACGATATCTTTTTTATTTGCACATGATGATAAGAGGATAATCAGCCAGAAATATCCTATTAAACGAGAGATATGCTTCCCCATCGATAATTAGCTTTACTTGGAATCTGATACTGGGAACGTTCCCGATATCAAGGCAAAAAGAAATCGCTTGTTGCGATTTACTGGATTTCCCTATCCAATAGTTATATACAAATTGATTATTTAAATACTTCCGGGAATGTTCCCGAAAGTATTCAAAGCTAAATAATGGGATAACAAAAAACAAATATTTCTTTTCTTATTTCAGACTAGATTTTTGAAAAATAAGCTGGGAATCAAGATAAACCGAATTAGCAAACTTATTATTTTCGGGATTATCCATCTTTTCCAATAGGTATTTTGTTACTAATTCGCCCATTTCATAGGCTGGCTGCTTCACTACGCTCAGTGCAGGATCAATCAGGTCGGCTATATCCAGACAAGAAAAACAAATGATTTTGAGATCTTCAGGAATACGGATTCCGCGCTGCTTGGCGACGCGTATACTCGAAATGGCAAGGCGCTCTACAGCGGCAAAGATGGCATCGGGTTTTTCCTGTCTGATCAACCTGGCAATAGCTTTCATATTTTGATCGGCATCGTTAACCGTATCCAGAATAAGTTCCGTTCTAATCGGAATTCCAGCTTCCTGTAACGCTTTTTCGTAGCCATCTTTACGCACCTTACCTATGGAGACATTCGGATTGATCGCGAGATAAGCAATCCTTTTACAATCGTTATCGATCAAGTGTTTAGTTGCCAAGTAAGCAGAATCAAGGTCATTACCTGTGATGTATCCGCCCTTCCAGTCGTCATATGCACGGTCAAAAAACATAACCGGTATTCCCCTTTCAGCCAAAAGCTGCAAATGCGAATGATCTTTACCTTCACCTGAAGCTGAAATAATAACACCATCCACACGTCCATTGGCCAATGAGCGGACAATTGAGGCCTCGTTTTGGACCTGATGATCCGTGACGTAAATTAACGTATGATAACCCTTAGAGCGTGCCACAGCCTCGATTCCTTTGATTGCCTGCGAGAAAAATTTATTACCAAATTCGGGAATAATAATTGCGATGGTCAGACTTTTATTTGCTTTCAGACTGCTTGCATAGACATTGGGCGAAAAACCAATTTCTTCGGCCATGGCCAATATCCGGGCTTTGGTCGCCGGATTAATATCCACATTGTCCCGAAATGCGCGGGAAACGGTCGATTTTGACAAGCCGAGTTTTTTGGCAAGATCTACTATTGTTAATTGCGACATATCAAGATTCCCTTTGCTGTTCGAATGTAATAATTGTTGGGTACAAATAAAGCAATTATCTCTCCAGAATAGCAAATTTTCTTTTTGTCCTCTTTGTTTTAAATCAGCGGGCCATGTTTTTTTATCTCCCGATAAGAAAAGCGATCTAGTGATCAAATCGTGTGAATAATCTCTTCAATATACTCGCTTTCGACAGTTAACCGTCAGCAGAACAACTTGTTTTGCATGGCCTTTTTTTGCCTATATCCCTAATGCTGTTTTCGGGTCGTCTTCGTATTGTTCGTATCACCTTCGGATGTGGACAATCTTGCTACGGTTATTGATCGAAAGTTGACCAGATAATTCCTGGTCAGAGTCTGGTCAATAGCTAGTCAATAGCTGTGCCATATCTGTATTGCATCCGAATAAGGTACGAAGCAGGTACGAATCTTTCCCCACTATTTGATCAAAAAATTGTGAGCGGATGCTTAACAGGCTTAGCGTATTTTGCTAAGCCTGTTTACAAACAATCGCCTATTTTCTTTACTAAAACTTTTTAAAATCCCATTCTCCTCTGTAAGGTCGGCTACGCAGGAGATTGGCATATTCGTTATCAAATTGTTCTTTTTGCGGGTTCCATTTTAAATCCTTTTGCAGTTCATATGCAATATTGATGGCATTGCACACTGAGCTCGTCCGGTGACCTATTTCAACATCACAGATAGGCTTACTTCTTTTTTTAATCGCATCAACCCAGTCCTGATAGTGATTATCACTATAATACAAACGACGATCAGAAGAAGTCAGTTTAAGATTTGCTAAATTATCCGGGTTCGAGCGTATAAACTCCCGGCTTACCTCAATCTTCCCTTTTTCACCGATAAACTGGATCGCATTATGTACCCCCCATTGTTTATGATTTACGATAACACCATTTGCATAGCTAAAAGAGAGCCCACTGTTACTATTCGGTGTTTTAGGAGGATTGAACGCCACGGGTCCAGAATCATCCATGCCCAATGCCCATTGGACAATATCAAACATATGTGCTCCCCAATCGGTGATATAGCCGCCGCCAAAATCGCGGTAACCACGCCACCAAGCCCATTTATCGTCCTCTAAAGGTGGACTTAATATCGGATTATAGCCGCGATAAGGTGAAGGTCCTACCCACATATCCCAATCGAGATAATCGGGGGCTGGCATGGAGGGAAGGTCACATTGTTTGACCGGTTCGCCCACAGAAACATTGATTTCCTTGATTTTGCCGATATAGCCATTGAGAACCAGTTCTGCTGCCTGTCTAAAATTATAGGAAGAACGCTGCATGCTGCCCGTCTGAAATACACGTTTATATTTTCGGGTTGCATCGACCATGGCACGGCCTTCGGCAATGGTCAATGCAAGGGGTTTCTCACAATAAATATCTTTGCCAGCTTTAGCCGCATCAACTGCAATCTGCGCATGCCAATGATCGGGCGTTGCAATGACAACAGCATCAATATCTTTCCGATCCAATAGTTCCCGATAATGATGATAGGCCTTGATCTCGGTCTGTGCTTTTGACAATTCCGTCTGTTTTTTCGTTGTCGCTGCAATAAATGCAGCTAATTTTTTTCGGTCTACATCGCAGGCAGCCAGACTTGCGATTTCCTTGCAGCGATTGAGGCCATTCATCAAGGTATAGGATTGTTTTCCGACACCAATAAACCCAAGATTGATACGATCACTTGGCGCAAGAAATCCATTGCCTCCCAACACAACGCGCGGGACAATTGTAAAAGCCAAAGAGGATACAATTCCCTTGGCTATAAATTCTCTTCTTTTCATTCTTTATGGATAGTTTATTCTTCTGCACGTCCCTATAGTACTTCTTCAGTCCTTGACGGCAAAATGGTTTATGTATGGATGATTTGTTCAGGTTTTCTTAAAGATAGTTTATTCTTGTATAGGAACCAAAGTAATCGAAGCAATCTCTGGCAAAGTATCGCCTTCGATGGCTGTAGCCTGCAAAATCACCTTCGTACTGGGCTCACCAATTACTTGCTGGGATACCTCAATGGTTCCCATGGCCACTTCCTTAAATTTAGCTTCTTTTTCAGTGACAAACGTCCATGGGAGCTGCTGTCCGAGCATCGAAAGCACAATTTTACCGTGCTGCTTGCTATTCGCCAGATAATTGACGAGCACACGATACTTCCCTGGTTTTTGAATTTTGATATCCCAAAATACTTTATCCGCAAGGTCTTTCCATTGACCAATGGCGTTCGGGCGGTTTGGATCATGGGTATGTGCACCAATAATTTTTAATCCCTTTCCTTCCTGTAATTTTGCATTATTTGCGTTCATCACGATACGTCCATCTGCCTGTGTCTGGGTCAGGCTTTCCTCAACAATTGGTTTTCCCTGGATTTCGACAACAATAACCTTCGGTCCTTTCTTACTATCGAAGATATCGACAGGAATTGCTGGTTTTCCGTTTTCTAAAGTAGATTTTAACTTCATGTTAGGTGAAGCTAGGGCGTAGACAGCCGTCACTTTATTTTTGATGGGCAGATTTATTTTTCCATCGGCCGGGCGATCAAAAACATGCAGATACAGCTTCCCATTTTTTTGGGTACAATACCCCCAATCCAAGGCTTGGAAAGGGCTCGCGGTGGTCCCGTAAATAGCTTCGCTATTGATCTTCATCCACTCCCCGATTTGCTCCATAATTTGCACTGCAGGTTGAGGAAGGGCTCCGTCACCATCGGGTCCGACATTTAACAAAAAATTCCCTCCTTTACTCACCGTTTCCACAAATAATTGCATGATCTTGGGAAAGCTTTTCCAATTTTTATCGTGCGCACTGTAACCATAACTTTCATTCATGGTATGGCTTACCTCCCAGTACATGCCGGGCAAGCCGGTTGGCGGTATATATTTCTCTGGAGTACCAATATCGCCATTCCTATTTTCAAGTCCATTCCAGAATCGGTTATTGATAATAATATTGGGCTGCCATTTGATCAGATCTGTCAAAATATGTTTCGTCCCCCAGGCTTCGCCCTCGTGCTCTTTATTACTAAAGTCGGGCCACAGCATATCTAAGCGTCCGTACTGCTGAGCAAGCTCTTTAATCTGGCCATAGAGATAGGCTTTATAGCGTTCATGATCTGGCTGATGCTTATCCACATTCGGGTTCAGCTGAAAGGCCTCATAAGAATCGGGATGTTGCCAATCCAGGAGCGAATAATAAGCTCCTACTTTCATCCCTTCCTGACGGAAAGCATCCATAATTTCGCGGTAAAGATCTCTTCCTTTCGGCGATAAATTTGCCGTACCCGTAACATCATTTTTCAAGGCATAAGGTTGTTGGCTATTGAACAGGCTAAAGCCTTCGTGATGTCGCGAGGTCAGCACCATATACTTCATACCCGTTTTTTTTGCAAGGCGTGCCCAGGATTTTGGGTCAAAGGAACCTAAAGTAAATTTTGGTTTCAGTACTTCGGCATACTGCTTACTGGGAATTTTCCCCCAGGTTTGTATCCATTCGGCATAATGTTGTGGATATTGTTTCCCTTCAAAAGAACCACCTGCTACACTGTACAATCCCCAATGGATAAACAGTCCAAAACGGGCCTCTTTAAACCATTCCATACGTTTATCTTGCGTCTCCTGCCAACCGGCAACACCTTCATAAGGTGCCGATTTGGTCTGTGAAATAGCAACATCGGTCATGCACAGCAACATTCCCACTGTTGCTGCACACTTCCACTTAAAAAAATTGATTTTCATCATGATATAGATTTATACATAAAAGTTCATTTATTCGGATTACAAGCTATCGTCGATCAGAAACCCAACGCTTGAATTTCATCTTGAATAGCATCATATGCTTTGCTTGCATCTTCTATTGGAATTCCCTTGGATAGTCCAGGTCGTTTATGACCTGTATAGGTTAGCCATGCGTCTTTCATCATCGTCTGCCTTTTCAAAACAAGCGTATATAACTGGCGAAGTTTTGGTTGATTGTGCAAATTGTCATCCCATGTGCTTTCAATCGGGAAATCAGGCATCAGGTGCTGTACTATTTCCTTAGCCATTAGCCAATGCCCCAGCTCTCCGGGGTGCACCCCATCTGCGGCCAGTTTAAACTGAGCGTCTTTCTCGATCCCAGCTTCCAAGTAGCGACGCATGGGAAAATGCAGGTCGATGATTTCCCAGGAATGCATTTTGGCATAGCCGATAAGCCATTCGGCATAACGATCCAATACTTTATTGTAGCCATTGAGCCGAAGCTGCGGATCATCATGCACCGGTGGAGTCATCCATATAATACGTTTGACGCCCTCTTCAACCAAGCGTTTATGCAAACGGATAATTCCATTTTTGTAGGCTTCAAAACGAGCAGAATCAAACGGAAGGTAAATACCGTCATTCATGCCATAACAGACGAGGACAACCTCGGGTTTGATTTTATCGAGTACATTGTCCAAACGATCAAATAGACAAGGCCGCGGAAACTTTCCTTCGGCATGATTCGGCTCACTAAGCCCAGATACGGTCTCACTTGGTAGCCCCGAATTAATAAATTGGGGTTTCTTTTTCGGGTGACTGCTCAGGAATAGACTTTCTATCATAGCGACATATTGCCCCGCGTAAGTAATACTATTGCCTAAAAAAAGTACTTTCTGTCCATCACTCAAACTAAAGTCCTTAACATGACTTTGCCCCTTTACTTGCCTAGACAAAAGGCCTAAGCACAATAGCAATACAAAAAAACGAAGTTCGTTTCTACGAAATGATAAATTTAACATTGTGTAATATTGGATCAGTTGGACAAGTACCAAACCTTACATATCTCATTGGTTTAGGTTGATACCAATATGCGCAAAAGACTTATTAGATAACTATTGAGCGCTGTCCACAATTGATTATTTGGTCATTAAATTAATCAATAAGCACATGAATTCAAATTAAATTACTGAAAGACAGAAGATTGTTACATTTACATCTTCTATTAGTTAGTTAAGAACTCTTGTTGATAACAAAAGGGCTGTCCAAAGGGCAAAAAAAAGCCTGTCCAACCAAGTCGGACAGGCTTATATTCTTAAGCAATTAAGTCTTATTGCATATTGAATTTGGAGATACTCAGTTCTTTAAACTCCAGCTTTTTATCTCCCAGGACACGCAGCTTGGTTATTGGCCTGTTCGGAAAAAATAAACTGGTCATTACCGTTAGCCCCTCGTCTGCAAAAAGCTCCACAGAGCTCACATCAACATACAAGCTGAAAGAGAGCGTTCCGTTGTTCAGCAGGCGTTGTGCTGAAGCTATCTTTGGGAATTCCTCATTAAACGACACTTCACCGGACTTAGAGCGATCGATGTAATATGCATTTTGGTCTTCACGATAACCAATAAACAATTCGTCACCAGATTCATTTGACAGGATCACTTTAAAAGACTGCTGCTTCAAATCTTTGAGGTCCAAACGGTACGCTTGTGGGAGATGTTGCCCGAACGAAACTTCCTTCGTTCCGCCGCCATGGTATTTTTTAAGCAGTCGGAATGCAGTTTCAATTTCTTTGGGCGCCGTACTTGCAACATAGAACGACTGTCCAATTTTATCCAACGATAAAACACGGGGTATGGTTGAGGAAGAACGCCATTTTGTAGTGGGTACCAAATTGGCATATTGCCAGTTGCTCATCCAGCCAATCATCAGGTGCCTATCCCCTAGATTACTCCAAGTTACGCCGGCATAATTATCGGGTCCCCAATCCAACCACTTTATTTTAGTATCCGCTGTTCGGAACTGATGCCCATCGAAGTCACCCACAAAATATTGTGTTACAGAACCACCGTTGGGTCCACCTGGATTGATGCTGACCAACAAAACCCATTTTATAGTTCCTTTATAGTCCATGGGGATAAGATCAGGGCATTCCCAGACACCGCCATGAGCCCCCAACTCTTTGCCAAACTCACTTTCTTTCTGCCATGTTTTCAAATCTTTGGAAGAATAGAAAGTAATACAATCTTTTGTAGCTAAGGTCATAATCCAACGTTGGCTATGCGCATGCCACATCACCTTTGGATCTCTAAAATCCCATATACCAGGATTCGGCAAAACTGGATTTCCTTTATACTTTGTCCAAGTAAGGCCCTGGTCCAAACTATAAGCCAAACTTTGATTTTGATGCAATCCTGTTTTTCGATCCTCTTCCTGATGATTGTGATGGGTAAAAATGGCAACCATAGCACCTTTTCCAAAACCTGCCGTGTTGTCTTTATCGATCACTGCGCTACCAGAGAAAATAGTTCCTAAACTGTCGGGGTACAATGCGATCTTCTGCTCGTCCCAATGGATTAAATCTTTACTGATCGCATGGCCCCAATGCATAGGCCCCCAAACGGGCTTTTCGGGATTATGCTGAAAAAAAAGATGATAATTACCGTTCAAATAGACCAGTCCATTGGGATCGTTCATCCAGCCCTGCTGTGGGGTAAAATGGTAAAGTGGGCGATACTTCTCTTCGGGATCCCCTTGTTTATGCTGTCCCGTCTGTGCCAGACTTGTACCAAAAACACCTAGCAGGAGCATTAAAACACTGTATTTCTTTAATCTCATCATTGTTCTTTTGTTTAGATTTCTAATTAGGTTATTGTTTGCTCCACTAAGCAAATATCCTATAAATTGTCAGGAAGATTTTTCGATTTTCAACTCATTCACTTTTACTGTTCCTTGATCCGCGAAAATAGTCCAAGGGTTTTGATCCATTTTATAGATCCGGTTGGTAAAAGCAACACGATCATTCACATATACGATACCAATCGATTTTTCAATAATAATTTTCACGTTAAAAATCCGGTTGGTCGGTACTGTAAGTGGCGTAAAATTGAGCTCTGTTTTACTTCCTCCGCCATCGCGTGCCTCCTTGTTCATAAACAGTGCGGGCATATTCCAACGATTGGATGAAGTCAGATCAAAAGCAATGCTATACACTTCGGTCGGATCATCACATGCGCCAAATGAAAAACCAAATTGACTGGATTGGGAAGCATCAATGGTCATTGTCATTTTAACGGATGAAGTGTTCCGGTTAAATTGTGCATAACTTCTTCCGCCCGATTGCGCTGTCAAACTATAGGTTTTATTCGATTCGGAAACTTGACCAACATTGCTCAGTTTTTCAAAGGCAACTTCCTTATTGAATTTACTGTTTAGGGCTTCCGGAATTTTAGGATATAAACGTCCTGAAGCTCCCTGAACCAACTGGTGTGAAATTAAATTTCCAGCCCAGGGCAGTTCGTTGTTATTATTTACTGTTTGCCCGGTCGAACACCAGCCGGAAAGATAACGTGTCGTACCGTCGCTAGCCGTCTTGCCCGAATAGAGATAAAGTCCATCAAAGGTTTCATGATGACCTTCGGCATCCCGACAGATCGTCCAGGGGCCATCCGGAGAATCCGCAACACGATAAAATGTCTTGCGGTGTTCATCCCGGTTGATCCGCGAAAACAAGAGATACCATTTATTGCCCATTTTAAATAAATCCGGGCATTCCAATAGTTCTGCATCTGTTTCGATTCCATATTTCTCTACTGTCCCTGTGGTCGCAACGAGCGGTTCAATCATAGACCAACTGCTTAAATCGGTTGACTGATAACGTGCAAGGATTCCTTTTCCATCTTTTCGCGTCGTGACTAGCATCACGTAGGCATTTCGGCCTTCATCCCAATAAACCTGTGGATCCCGAAAATTATTTCGATCATAGCCCGCCGCAGCCTGCAGTGCCATAGCTGGTTGCTTAGTCCAATTCATTAAATCAGTGGACGTGGCCAACATGATCTTTTCTGCTGGAGTAAAAACACTGTTATGCCCCGTATAGAAACAGTAATACACTGTTCCTTTTTTGATAAAACTTCCTGTTCCGATCCATTCATCCTGACTCCCCACAGCGCCCGACGACAATACTTCGGTATAGCCCTCAAATGTTCCAAAGTCACTTGTTCGCGTGCTATAAATCGGGTGTCTGTTGGCATTCTCATAGAGATAAAACAAGTAGAACTTTTTATCGCTGGCATTGTAATAAGGCATGGGATCGCCCACAAACCCCTGCTGAGGCCTATAGAATCGTTGATATGGGCCAGCCTCCTGCCCCGAAATACAAGCCGTAGAACTGTCCACAGGTTGTATTGTTATGGGCTTATCTACCACTGTCGAACGCTCGTCGCTATTCTTGCAGCTTGTTAACAAGCTGAGCAAGAATACTGTCGGAAGCAAATACATTTTTGGTCTCATGATTTAAATCTTTCTATTAATCCCTGATTAGCTATCATTTTTGTTTTTATAATAACTTGTTTTGTTTGTACTCGATTACTCTTTGGGTAATGCCTTCAATTCGTCCCAATACATCCGTTGGGTAGGAAATGCCACGGGCTGCCCATTAGGATGCTCATGTGGCATTACCAGTATATTGTTAATAATAGCCTTTCTTCCAGCAGGAATCTGAAAAACCAATTCTTGCCACTCACCGACATGATCTTTCGAATAATTGGCACGCAACCAATCTTTATTCTGTTCGCCATCCGATTGAATTTCCAATTGCACATCACCAGCAACATCTTTCAATACCATCATCGAGAAACGCCCGTATTCCGCCGGATTGATCGTCACTTTATTTGCATTCCAGAGTGCTCCACCGTGCCAGCCTTCACCAGTTTTATTGTCCCGCACAAAAGACGCACAGAAAGGTGTTGCATTAATTCCAGTGGTTTTCGGATTGGGATAAGGTGAATCCACCGTACTCACCCCTAACCCGTCGAAATGAGGAACGCTGGTTTCGCCATTATAAATCATAAGGATTTGTTTGGGTTCTGTACCCAATAGGGCAGTTACCGTGTATTGGAAAGTCTGCCCCATATACGCAAGGCTGTATTTTATGGGGGAACTTAAATCTACGGGCCCACTCTGATTGGGCGTTATGCTTGCTCCGGCTGTAAATTCTATCGCAGGTGATAGATTCTTTAGGTCTGTCCCCAGGGGTAGGTAAATTTTAATACTTTTATTTTTCTGATCAATGATCCCTGCTTTTTCTCCGATGCGGAATGCCGTTATTTCTGCTTTGATTTCTTTGACGGTTACCTGGTAGCTATTGAAAAGATTACCATTAAACACGCGGTAAGTAATCGGTGTTGTGCCAGAAAATGAAAAATTTTGGGCGATGCCTGAAGCTGGAGAAACCTTTGCATTGCTGGGCAATTCAATTGTCGGAGCTACCGCAGAAAGATCTGTACCTTCAGGAACCATAACAAGAATGGTACCTTTTGCCTGATCTACTTTCCCAATGGTATTGCCGACCTTGAAAGAAAGTACATCTACATCTGCACTCAAATTGAGTGTGCTATCGGCATCACGCTTGCAGGCAGCGAGAAGCCCGATAAACAGGATGGTAATCCCTACTTTTATATAATTGTTTAATGTGTTCATTGGAATAATTGGTTATGCTAATCGTTCAACAATAAATGCCTATTTAATAGCCTGGATTTTGTTTATACAGATACTTACTTAATCTGATCTGTGCTTCGGGAATCGGCAGATATTCATTCCTATCTGCTGTAAAATGTGCCGAGGAATAATAAGATCGACGTGACTTTTCTACATCATAATAAGCATTCATGGCCTGGTCTGCAATTCCCCAACGTACCAGATCAAAGAACCTTCCATTTTCCATTGCAAGCTCCAAACGTCTTTCCCAACGTAACGCCTTCCGGGCATTATCTTCGGTCCACACAATATTATCACCATTTTTGTAGGTTTCGATCAGCGTTTTATCATTTGCATAGCCCGTAAGTGAGGTGCTATTTTTTGCCCTCGTACGCACTTGATTGATCAATGGCAGTGCTTCAGCCGATCGATGCAGCTCGATAAGCGCCTCTGCCCGCATTAACAGCACATCGGCAAAGCGCAATACAATTCGATTCTTTGTATTCGCATAGAAGGGTACCATCGGAACGAAACAATCACAGTCGGGATCAACATTTTCTTTTAACGAGGCATAAACAGCATACTCCGCCGGATTACGATTCCAGCTTTCTTCGTATGTTCTTTTGCTACTATACTTGTACGGTAAGCCCGGGATTGCAACTGTATGGAATAACCTCGGGTCATACTTCTCGGAGGTATTAAAGCTATTCAACGCATTATAATTATCCAGTGGTAGACCTTTACCCGTTGTGCGAAACGCATTGACAAGGCTTTGACTCGGTTTATTGAAATCACAACAGCCCACCCCCATAGGAACAGAGAGCACATCAGAAAAGTTAACACGCCCAAATTTTGTCCCGTCATCTTTTGAAAACTGAACTGAAAACAGGGCTTCCGTCCCATTTTCATATTTGCCCGGCAAGAAGTTAAAAGCAAAGTCGGTTTCCAGCGTATGGTTCGATGAAAGCACAATATCGGTATTTTGTATAACCTTTTTCAAATCTCCCGCATCGATACCTGTCACCAAATTACGTTCGGCATTGTCCTGACGGTATCCCTTATACAGATAAGCTTTAGCGAGATAAGCCGCAGCGGCGATACGATTGGCCCGACCGACCTCCGTTTGCACAGGAGGAAGATGATCTACCGCATACTGAA
Organism: Sphingobacterium sp. UBA3549; assembly: GCF_002376635.1. Taxonomy (NCBI): domain Bacteria; kingdom Pseudomonadati; phylum Bacteroidota; class Sphingobacteriia; order Sphingobacteriales; family Sphingobacteriaceae; genus Sphingobacterium; species Sphingobacterium sp. UBA3549. The sequence goes on from NZ_DFOE01000008.1 coordinate 152,384, forward strand.
AATCCTCCACAATCTTTTGCCATAGCGCATCGTTAGTCAAGGCCCTATTCGATACGGTTTCATAGCTGTCTACTGGTACATTTTCATCGATATAAGGCACATATTTGAAAAGGATCTTGAGCATAAAGTAAAAATGCCCCCGCAGAAAACGTGCTTCACCCAGTTTTTCTTCCTTCCCGTCGAAATTGTCCATTTCCTGTATGGTCTTGATTGTTGTATTGGCACGCGAAATCGCAACGTACAATTGAAACCATAACTTATCCAACTCCGCGAAATTGGTTGTAATGTTATTGGAGACCTCAAGAAAATGAAAGGTCTGGATATCCTGTGGTCCCGATCCACCTTTATAAGCATCGTCCGACCGAACCGTACCATAGGGCCATAAGCTAAAAGGGACATCATAATGATCATTGCCCAAAGCGGCATAAGTCGCTGTCAATAATCGTTCTGGCTCCTTAACCTGATCGGAGCTCAGCACACCATTGGGTGTTTGATCCAAAAATTTGGTACATCCTGGAAGTAGTCCAGCAAGAACCATAAGTATCGCTATTTTAGTGGTTATTTTTTTCATCCGTATAAATTATTTATAAGTGTATAGCCTTATTTTTCCCCTTTTTAAAATCCAATATTTACCCCGGCTGTCCAGGTCGTTGGAATTGGATACCCCCAACCTACATTTTCAGGATCTACACCTGTAAAATTCTTTGACTTAACGGTAAATAGGTTCTGACCGGTCACATAGATCCTTAGCCGGCTCATACGCAGGCGAGAGGCTGTTGCTGTTGGCAAGGTATAGCCCAGAGATAGATTCCGGAGTTTCATATAAGATCCATTCTCGATAAAGTAATTTGACAGGCGGCCCTCGTCATTGTTGTTTGTCGTCTGTAAGGCGGGAATCGTTGATGTTGGATTTTGTGGTGTCCAAGCATTGAGCAGACGTACGCCTTTATTGGAATTGACGTCGTCCACACTCCAGAAGTCCGTTTGTTTTTTCAGCCAGTTTTCGACATCTATCCCCTGTACCCCCTGAAAGTACGCCGATAGGTCAAAACCTTTATATTTTAGCACAATGTTCAAACTATAGGAAAAATCAGGATGAGGACTACCGATCCAAGTACGGTCCATGTCCGTAATCTGATTGTCCGCATCATATACATTCACATAACGTAAGCGTCCAATCCCCTTACCGGTCTGATTGACGTGCGCATCCACCTCGTCCTGATTCTGAAAAATACCGTCGGTGACATAGCCATAAAACGATCCCAGCGGACGGCCGATAATATTATCCCCCTGACGACCGCCATAGGAGTTTTCTACTGCTTCGGGCAAATGTGTCACCTTATTTTTATACGTCGAGAAGACAGCCATCACATCATAATCCAGTCCAAAGGCTGTTTTATTACGATATCCGGCCGATACGTCCAAACCTTTATTTTCCATGGATGCACCATTTGCCCAGCGGTAACCGCCCTCTCCGACCACACCGATGTAGGCTGGATTGATCAACATATCTTTTGTTGCTTTGACATACCAGTCAATCGAACCATAGAGACTTTGTTTAAACAGTGAAAAGTCCAAGCCAATATTCGTCTGCGTTGTGGTTTCCCATTTTAGATCATTATTTTCCGTTTGGATTTTGCGGTATCCCGATGGTAATTTTCCAGTTCCTGTACCCGAGAGATCGTATGCTGTACCATCCACGATGTTCCATGTGGGATCAGCAACACCATATTCGGGGACGAAAAGGGCATAGGTAGCCAGATTACCTATCCCTTGGTTACCTGTCTGCCCCCATCCAACCCGTAGCTTGAGGTCAGAAATATAATTTTTTGTACTTGCCATAAAGCGTTCAGAAGATATTCGCCAGCCTGCCGTTACCGCTGGGAAAGTGGCAAAACGGTTATTTTTACCGAAGCGGGAAGAGCCATCGTGCCGTACGGTGAAAGAAGCCAGATAACGCTCGTCATAGGAATAATTGGCTTTTCCAAAATAGGAGAGCAACGAGAAGCCTGTAGAGCCACCTCCTACTGCTGCTGTACCGGTACTCACACCTGGCCACATGTACTCTGGTGTCTCTATGGCAAATGCACCATCACCAGCAGTATACGCGTTAAAATTAATATCGTTCTGACGGTTCATTTCGATACCAGCTAGCACATCTAGAGTATGTTTGTCGATCGTCTTCCGATAAGTCGCTGTATTGGACCAAGTCCACTTCATCCCATGAGACTGCTCCATATTAACGCCACTTCGGCTGCTGTTCATAAATCCCGAGCGATAAGATACTTCCAAGTTACGTTTGTAAAAATTACTGTAATCCAGGCCATAACTGGTTCGAACATGCAGATCTTTTATTAGCTGTAAATCGGCATAGGCATTTCCAAACAAGCGCCAATAATTGTATTTATTATTTCGATTGTCGTAAAGTACACGCATTGGATTATGGCGGTCGTTCATTCCTAGTGCTGGTCCCCCCCAACCTATTCCATCTACTGTATGGACAGGAATAATGGGTAATGCTTTCAACGAAAGGTCAAGCACATCGCCAGGTACCTGCACTTCACCTGTATTGTTTACCGTAAAATTCTCACCAACAACCAGTTTTCCATCAAACAATTTGTAGTCAGCATTCATCCGGGCGGATATTCTCTGGAAATCAGTGTAACGGAGTGTCCCGCTGTTCTGCAAATAACCTAAAGAGAAAAAGGAGCTGGATTTTTCTGTTCCGGAGCTCAATGTCGCATTGTATGACTGTTGCAGTCCTGGTTTCGAAACTTCCTTAAACCAATCGGTATCGGAAGCATACATCGTATGTTCACGATCAATATACTTGGAAACAAAAACAGTAGTGAGCTGCGGCACGCCATTGGCGTCGTTATTCCATTCAAACTGATAACCAATATTATTTCCATTGGGGTTTCCACCGTTATTGATGGTTGCCTGCCATAGTGCACGACCATATTGTTGTGCGTCCAGCACTTTCATCCGGTTATTGAAATGTGTACTTGTGGCAAAGGCATCCACCGTAAGTTTTGGTGCACCTAGCTTTCCTTTTTTGGTGGTGATAACAATAACCCCATTCGCTGCGCGTGAGCCATAGATACTCGCCGAAGAAGCGTCCTTTAAAACCTGAATACTTTCGATATCATTCGCATTAAGTTCATGCATTCCTCCCTGTGTGGGGGTTCCATCAATGACATACAAGGGATCTTGACTACTGTTGATGGAACTGATTCCGCGCATACGCACTGTTGCCGCTCCACTTGGACTACCATCCGAAGTTACTGTCATACCAGCTACCCTTCCTTGCAGCGCTTTCATCGGGTTATTTTCCGGAGCCTTCATCATCTCAGCAACATTAACAACGCTCACTGCACCCGTCAAATCCTTCTTCCGTTCCGTTTGATATCCCGTAACAACTACTTCATCGAGTCCTTTTTCGGTGCTCGCAAGCTGAATATCGAGGAACTTTCTTCCGGCTACAGAAATTGTCTGAGTAGCATAGCCGACATAACTTATTTCCAATGTGCCCTGATTGCCCGAAGTCTGGAGGACGAATTCTCCCTTTTCATTTGTCTTGGTGGCTATTGTGGTTCCCTTCACCACTAAAGATGCCCCCACTATAGGTGCTGCTGTCCCACTATCCGTAATCCTTCCCCGGATTTCAGTCTGCTGCGCAAATGCGACAACAGAAAAAAGTGCCAAAGACGGGAGCAGCATCGCTTTCTGTCTTGTAAACATAATTGGTTATGAGTAAATGGTTAATTATTTAGATTGATTATTTTACTATGATAGCGTGTATACTGCTTCTTAAAGAAGCAGTATACTTACTGTTGCTTCTGACATCCATTGAAGATCGGATGCAACCATTGAAATCGATTGATGACCTCATCGTTATATTCAGGACAAGCCCCCCGGCTCTGTGTCACAAACCCACTCAGGGTCGCTGCAAATTCCAATACTTCCTCCAGCTGGACACCTTCCTGCATCTGAAACCTCTTTGTTAAGAAAGCTGCCAAAAACGAATCACCACTTCCGATGGTATCTTCTACCTGAACTTTCAAGGCTGGAAAATGATAACTGATATTATCTTTTTTATAATGATACACCGCTCCATCTGCACCATAGGTTACAATTGCCTCCTGAATTGCAAAACGCGCCATGATCAAGTCTACACGCTGTTGATCGGTATAGGCTTCCGTAGCGCCATTCCATTCGGAAATAATATGCAGCTCCTCGGCATTCATTTTCACAAAATCAGCATATGCCAACAGTGTATGTATTTTTTCCGGACCAAAATAAGGTGTACGCAGGTTGACATCCATCACCCGAAAGCGGGCCTTTTCAAGCAATAACAGTAAGCTTTGAAAGCTTACTTCATCCCGACAGGCCAGACTGCCATATACCAAAAAGTCCACCGTGGCAACAGCATCCAGAACAACATTGTCCACCGCTATTCTATCCCAAGCAACCGGATAAACGATATCGTAATGCACGTCACGTTTGGCATCGATCGAAACCTCTACGGTTGAGGTCGGCAACAACTCATCGTACTGGAAGAAATCGGTCGGGATACCCAGATCCTCACATACCTTCCGTAGTTCATAACCATTTTCATCACGCCCTATACGTGTTAGCATACGCGTAGTAACACCCAGTTTATTGAGGTGATAAGCCACATTCAAAGGTGCACCGCCTAATTTTTTACCTGTAGGAAGATTATCCCAAAGAACCTCGCCAAAACAAATCCCCTGTATTGATTTATCTCCATTTTTCATATTTTCTCCTTTCTATACAAAGCTTTGGCTGAGTGCCAAAACCACGTAACAAATTGATTATTTTAGTTCCCTTTACGTTCAATGTTGACAATAGACACACACGACTCGTTATCACATTGTCACTCGCCCATCAGCCTAATCCAGCTAAAGACTAATGTAGATTGATGGTATGTCCGAGATCTTCCAATGATTTCCCTTTTGTCTCCGGCATAAACTTGAGCACATAAACAAGTTGCAGCACCATAAATAGGGCGAAGATCAAGAAGGTACCGCCGCCGCCGAGCATTTCTGTCAAGGCAGGAAAACAAAACGTGATAATTGCCGCCATGACCCAATGGGTCAGGCTGCCAAATGTCTGTCCTTTGGCACGTACATCGTTCGGAAAAATTTCCGAAATAAACACCCAGATCACCGCACCTTGCGAGAATGCGAAAAAGGCAATAAAACTCATCAGATAGATGGTGATCGCAAACCCCGTGGTCTGGTTGGTATAAAAAGCATGGGAAACAAGTGCCAATGAAATAATCAGGCCGATCGAGCCTACCAACATTAACTTTCTTCTGCCAACCTTATCGATAAAATTAATCGCCAGCAACGTAAAAATAAAATTGACAACCCCTATACCCACTGTCGAAAGCAATGAACTTTGTGATCCCAAGCCTGCCATTTCAAATACACGGGGCGCATAATATATAATGGCGTTGATACCTGAAACTTGATTGAACAGCGCAAAACAAAAAGCCAATAAAATAGGTTTGGCATTTTCGCGAACGAAGAGCTTGCCTTCTCCTCTGGAATTGTTTTTAGACTCCTGAATTTTTGAAATCTCAAGCTCGTAACCATCCGAATTAATTTTTTTCATAATCCGTGTTGCTTCAGCTAAATTCCCCCGGTGGAGGAGCAACCATCTTGGACTTTCCGGGACGAGGAAAATCAGACAGAAAAATAACAACGACGGAAAACACTGCACCCCCAGCATCCAGCGCCAGGATTCTTCGCCAACCTGACCAATAAAATAGTTGGACAGATAGGCAATCAAAATGCCCAATACAACATTAAACTGAAAAAGCCCAACCAACTTACCCCGGGATGCTGCCGGGGAGATTTCCGATATATAAATGGGTGCAGTTACTGAAGAAACACCAACACCTATACCGCCCAGAAAACGGAATAGAATAAATATTGTCCAGTCATTTGCCAGCGCGCTGCCAATCGCTGAAATAAAGTAAAGAGCAGCAACAGCAAATAGGGTGTTTTTGCGGCCCAATTTATCAGAAGGCAATGCACCTAATGCTGCGCCGACAACCGTTCCGATCAATGCAATGGCCATGGTCAATCCATGCTGAAACTCACTTAAATGCCAGTGTTCCTGCACGGCCTTTTCTGCTCCTGAAATAACCGCCGTATCAAATCCAAATAAAAATCCGCCTAAAGCCACTACAAAGGACCAAGCTAGTACCGTGTTTTTGTTCATGTGATGATCTATAATTGATTAATCCAAATTTAACCCTGGTTTCATCTTAACTTAAATTTGAGCCTCGCAAAAACATTTATTTATGTAACATTTTTTAAAAAACGTTAAAACACTGAAAACCTGAACCTTACCCTATCGTTACTTTTTAAAACTTTCACTTTTTAAACAGAAAATTTAGAAAATGATACATTTTTGAAAGTTTCCATATCAGTGTAAAGAATACACTAACAAAGACGGGGTTAGCCTAAAAAAACTAAATAATGTATATTCGGATATTGAAGGGAAAAAAATCATGGGAAAATATTTCATTTATGGTGGCATATTGATCCTGCTTCTTTTTTGTGGATGTCAACCAATGATCCAGAAGAAAAAGCGGATTATTGCTTTTTCACAGTGTATCGGAAATGATGCCTGGCGACAAACCATGCTCGAAGAAATGAAAAGGGAACTTTCCTTCAATCCTGATATTGACTTTCTTTATCGAGATGCCCATGGCGACAATAATGTCCAGATTAATCAAATTCGGGAATTAGTCAAACAGGATATCGATCTTCTGATTGTATCGCCAAATGAGGCCGAGCCCCTTACCCCTATAGTAGATTCGGTATTTCAACGCAATATACCCGTCATCGTAACTGACCGTAAGACATCCTCAGGCCAATATAATGCCTATGTGGGGGCAGACAATCTTGCCATAGGAAAACTGGCGGGCCAGTATAGCCGCACCATTTTACAAAACAATGGTTCGATCGGCCTGGTTACTGGATTATCGGGTACATCCGCCTCCATAGAACGTGAAAAAGGCTTTATGCAGCAAATTGGAGATGCTAAAGGGATTCGAACGAGCGGAATCATTCACGGCGGATGGGAAAAAAACAAAGCTTATTTGGAAACGCGTAAGCATATAGACCAAATGATCCAGAGTGATATCATCTTCACCTTCAATGATCAGATGGCCATGGGGGTAAAAAAAGCATTGGACGAAGCCCAGATCAAAAAGGACATTAAGATAATCGGTGTTGATGCCCTTCCTGGTCCCGGAAATGGCCTTGAACAGATCATACAGGGCAAAATGTTCGCTTCTATACTCTACCCCACTGGCGGAGCCGAAGCCATTCGAACGGCCTTGGCTATCATCAACCACCAAAACTACCGACGCGAGAATATACTCGCAACCTCTGTCATCGATAAAACCAACGCGGAGTTGCTTGCCCTGCAGTCGGATAAAATAAAACAACAGCAGCTCGATATTGACAAAAGACAGGAGTTCATTACGGAACAGAATAAAATTTACCAAAGCCAAAAGTCCGTTCTTAATGTATTGGTCGTTAGCTTGGTGCTAGCTGTTGTCTTTGGGGGAATTTCTATTATCGTGATCAGAAGCAACTGGGAAAAGAACAAACATCTGGAAATCCAGAATAGCGAGATTCTTGCGCAACAAAAACAGATCGTCGAAATGAACAGTCAAATTCAGCAAGCGGCAGAAATCAAAAATAATTTCTTCACCAATATCTCGCATGAATTCAAAACTCCACTGACGCTAATCATTGCACCTATCGAAGACCTTCAACTACGGACAGATCTGACCGAAGGGGTAAAAGAACAATTGTCACGCATTAGGCGAAATGCAAAAAAACTACAACGTTTGGTCAGCGACCTCATTGATATCCACCGTATCAGTAAATCGAAGATTAAACTGCATGCTGGCCTTGTTCAGATTGACACTTTTATTCAACAGATAATAGCTAGTTTCAGACCGCTATTTAAGAAAAATAGGATCTCGATCAGTTATGTCAATAAAACGCGCTTGAAAGAAGTCTGGATGGACGAATACCTGATGGAACAAGTCTTATCCAATCTATTATCCAACGCGATAAAACACACGGCGGCGAGCGGCCGAATCGAAATTATATTGGAGGAAAACAATTTTAAGGACTATTTCTATCTACGCGTGATGGATAATGGGTTGGGGATTGCCCCTAGCGATATTGAGCATATTTTTGATCCTTTTTATCAGGGCGCAAGTAGTCGTGATGGTTCCGGAATCGGCCTGGCCTACAGCAAACAGATTGTCGAACTGCATCATGGCCAAATCACGGTTAGCAGCAAAACTGGTCACGGCTCAATCTTTACCCTTCGCTTGCCCATTGGAAATAATCATTATGAACCTGCCGAACTCGTTAAATTCGATAACGCAGAAAAGTCACCGATGCAGCAACAGGATATACTGGACACTACACGAACGGTGAAAGACAACAATCTTTCTTTTCGGTCCAACACGTCAAAAAGCATTATGGTGGTCGAAGACGATGATGAAATCAGAGATTATCTTCGTTCGCTATTGGAGGGGGAATACAATCTGTTTCTAGCAAAAGATGTCCAACAAGCCAATAACATGATGAAGACTCATTTTCCAGATTTAGTCATTACGGATATCATGCTTCCTGATGGTAGCGGTATGGATATTCTAAAAGATATCAAAGCATTTTATCAGACCGCACATATTCCCGTTATTTTACTGAGTGCACTTGCCAATGAGGAAACTATGATGGAGGGAAATAAATTGATGGCCGATGACTATATTACTAAACCATTCCATGCTGAATTACTTCGGATACGCATTTCAAACATCCTCCAGTCACGTCATCAGCTTAAAGAAAAATACAGCAGCAATGTGGAACAGTTTGATAACGCACAAGCTGAGCAAGTCAATGATAACGACAAACGCTTTCTGAATAACTTAGCTGCGATTGTCGAATCCAAGCTATCAGACCAGCGACTGAGTGTCGACGGTATTGCCGGCGACCTCCATCTATCCCGCGTGCAGCTCTACCGCAAAGTCAAACATTTACTCGACTGCAGTGTCAATGAATATATTATTGAGCGAAGATTGAAGAAAGCGAAGAGCCTAATCGCTGAGGGGCTAACCATAAACGAAATATTTAGCAGTGTCGGCTTTTCCTCGGCATCTTATTTCGCTTCGGCCTTTAAAAGGAAATATGGTCAATCCCCAAGCGCTTTCAAAAAAGAACTCGACAAAAAATAGCAAATCATTGCGTAGAAACGTACAACAACGATCCAGTTGCTTTTCATATAATAAACGCGTTTGACTTTCAGTCTAAAAGTTTCGTATCATTGTTTAACATATTGCCTACTTGTTTGCTTGCTTGCTTGCTTGTTTGCTTGCTTGCTTGCTTGCTTGCTTGCTTGCTTGCTTATTTCTAAAATATAGATTTAGAAAAAAACAGTGTTACTCTGCTATTCCCCAATTTCGATTTGCTTTATCTCCCATCACTATCTCCAATGAGCCTCCTTTCAATAGGTCCGAATGGCTCAACTTCGCAACATTCAGCTCTTTTCCATTCAATTTGGCCGACTGAATGTATTTGTTTCTTGCTGATGCATTTTTGCCGATAATAACAAAAGACTTACCATTTGGAAGCTGTATGCTGACCTTCTGGAAAAATGGAGATCCAATGCTGTAGGACGTCAAACCTGGCGTAACCGGATAGAAGCCCATTTGCGAAAAGACGACAAAAGCTGACATTCCACCACCGTCTTCATCTCCCGGTACCCCCATTAAATCGTTTCTAAACCATTCACCGATAAGCTTGCGGATCCTTTTCTGTGTCATCCAAGGTTGTCCGGCATAATTATAGAGATAAGGAATATGCAAAGCCGGCTCGTTTGCCATGGAAAATTGTCCGACATTTCCCGTGTGATCTGGAAGCTGTGCATAAAAGTCAAACTTTGAACGCCCCAAAGGCTGCTGGAACATCTCATCAAGGTACTTGACAAAAGATTCGTTCCCACCCATCAGTTTGATCAGATCTGGAATATTATGCTGCACATCCCAGCGGTAGATCCAGGCATTGTTTTCACCGTAATATTCCCGTGCTCCCTGTCCGCCAGAAAATACATAGTCAAAAGGCATGATAAAATTTCCCTTGTCATCTTTAGGATGAAAAAACTTGGTCTGCTCATTGAAAAGATTTCTATAGTTGAAAGACTGTTTCATAAAAAGCTCATAGTCATCCTGTATACCCAATTCTTGAGCAAGCTGTGCCAAACACCATAAGTCGTAAGAGGTTCCCAAGGTGACAGCGACAGGCTGTCTCCGTTCAAAACCGTTTACTTCTGGTATGGTCTCTTTTTCACCCGGGTACAACGCCGGGATATATCCTTTCTCTTTAAAAAAATGGTCTAATTTACCTGCGGGCTTACCCGACCAGGGGGCCAATGTTTTTTCGGTAATCGCACCTTTAGCAGCCAGATAAGCTTTCTTAATATCAAAATTACGCACTCCTTTGCGGTAAGCGTCCAACAAAGTGGCTACGCCATGATTGGAATTCATCCGCCTACTATCGCCCGTAATCTCAGGAAAAGTGGGCAACCAAGGCTGTTCCATTTGCTCCGACATTCGGACAAAAGAATGCAGGATCATGGATTCTGTGCCCGGATCCAATAATACTCGCAAAGGATGATGTGCCCGATACGAGTCCCAAATCCAGTCATCGGTAAAAAAAGGTTTGCCCTCATCCTGATGTACCTTCCCGTCAAACGCACTGTAATAACGACCATCTTCAGAAATATTGACAGGGCGTTCGTAGCTGCGGTATAAAGACGTATAAAACACATGCTTATTGGATTCATTGCCGTCTTCCACAGCAATTTTACCTAAGGCATCGTTCCATATTTTACGCCCTTTATCAGCAAGCTTCTGCTGATCAAAATCGCTGATTTCACGCTTTAGATTGGCTTTTGCTTGTGCGACATCAATAAATGAAACACCATATTTCATGCGCAAGCTAGTGCCGGCCTGACTAAATTCCAATATCACACACGAATTCTTACCGGCAGCTTCTGTTGCATTTTCAAGTTGTTGGCCCTGCAGTCGCTTCACCGCAACAGGATTGGACTCGGGAATAGCATAAATATACACACGGGTACCATTTCCAATATCCTGTGTACCCGAAAGTCCCTCGCCATCCCATTGAAGTTTTCCCTGCTGCGAGTTGAACTGAAGGTATTTTGTCGAGGTGTAGGGAAAAGTAAAGGTATAAAGTCCAGACTGGTGCGACAGCGCATAGTCTACCTGAATTTGCTCTTGATCCAAGAACACGGAATAGGCATACGGATGGATTTCCTCTTGATCGTAACTGTACAATTGTACCGGTTTCAAACTATCCGGCAATTTAACCATTGCACTGAGGTTGAAAGCCGATTTACCACGATGGCTGGTGACGATCAGCGGCAAACCATATAGGCGGTCTGACGTATAGTCTCCTCGCTCGGGATAAATACGCAGCAGGCTGTTAGGCAGATGAATGGTCGGATAGGTCGGCACCAATAAATGGCTGATATTTCCCATGTATGGATTGACATAGTCCACATAGTCTTTCGTCATTTTACCTTGAGAAAAACCTTTTAGCATACTGAACGAAAGAAAAGAACAGCAACATATTGTACGTAACAAGGTATTGGTTTTACGTTTTATATTTTTCGTTAACATTTTAAACAATTGAATATTTGATGGTTTAAGAGCAAAACAGTGTTCCGCCCATAAAGTTAATTGTTTTTTGCTAACATAGCATCTCCGCTTCAGCGATTATTTAAGACCTAATAACAAGCGCGTATCTTGACCTTTGAAATTTTGTAAGATTTTAAATCTGAAAGGTGGGTATCAAAACAGAATTTTTATTGTAATCTATTGAATAAACTATGTAAAATTCAGCCAACCGATACAAATAAATGCTTATTTAATAATTTATTCGAAAAATTGAAAGTGAATTTTATTTTAGTTTTATTCAACCTAATTTTGATATCAATACAAACTAAAGACCAATTTGTTATGAATATAAACCCTCCTAAACATGTCAGTTGTTTTAACCGTCATTGTTGATGTCACGGATAAAAACTTAAAAAGGCGGCTTTTTTGTGCTAATCAAAAAAATATGATCGCTAAGGTGTATTAAAGGCGTCAAATCACTCCAAACTAATGGTCACTACATTGATTATAACTAAGTAAAAAATACCGATACAGCTTGTCCTTATATAATTAAATCAGTATAATTGAAAAAAGTAAGTTCCTTTAAAAGCTGTGGCTTGGAGGAACTCAGCTTCACACTTCAAATGTCATGAAAAACGATAAATATGCATCTCACAATGACGAAAGCCTATTGATTGGGCTGAGAGAAGGCGATTTAGCGGCTTTCAACATTTTATATCATAAGTATTGGTCAGTACTGTTAGATGAATCGTATAAAAGGCTTGAAGACCTAGCTTCCTGTGAGGAAATTGTACAAGACATATTTATCGACCTTTGGAAACACTGCTCTAATAGAGAAATCCACAATGTGGAAGCCTACCTTTTCACCTGCATGAAATACAAAGTCTTCGAAACATATAAAAAAAATAGACGAAGAACAGTACTTATTGAAGAAAATCCCTCATACTACCAAAGACAAGATGGTACCGAGGGAGACCTGTACGACGAAAAGGATCTAAAATCTTTGATTGAACAATGGGTAGCCAATCTTCCGCAAAAAAGAAAAGAAATCTTTAAAATGCGGTATCTCGACGGACTCACCACAAAAGAAATCAGCGATCTAACGGAAACCTCCCAAAATACAGTCCAAAATCATCTCGGTGTGTCAATACACAAACTAAAGAAACTTGTTATGCAGCATTTTCTGACACTTCTTTTAATTTTATTCAACTGTAAATAAGCAATTTACAAACAAACCAAGATTTGCACTAGTACATATTACCCCCTCAGGGACACTATTGTAGTGAACATTGTACTCATCTTATGCAATATCCTAACCAAGAGCTTGAAAAGCTCATTGACAAATACTTAAAGGGCGAAGCCAATTCGCAAGAGATCGACACCGTAGAGCGCTTTTTCGATTCATTCTCATCACGGCCGAGTCTTCTCAAAACACTTCCTGAAGAAGTGCAGCACGCCTTAAAAAATCGTATTCATAGCGGTATCATGGCTAGATTACCGGTTAGAAAGAAACGCTCTTTCAGTTTATCTCAAATTGCCGCCGCCGCTGCCGTCTTGTGTATTGCATTTGCTGGTGTATATTTATACAAAACAAAAACGCCCAACAATCAAGAGGTCACCCTATCGAATGGACAACAGCGTCAAATTGTATTACAAGATGGAACAAAAGTTACACTCAATGCTTCAAGCAAAATAATATATCCTACTTCATTCAAAGACTCAAGCACACGCGAAGTGACTTTAATCGGGGAAGCATTTTTCGATGTCACAAAAGATCCTGCTAAACCTTTCCTTATTCATACACCGAGAATGGAAATCAGTGTCTTGGGGACTGCCTTCAATGTACGTGATTATGCGGAAGAAAATGATGCCGAAACAGCTTTAGTGCGTGGTAAGGTATCGATTTGGAAAACAGGAGCCAACGCCCGGAAATTCATTTTAAAACCTAAACAAAAATTTGTTATCACAAAAACAGCTGAATCCAGAGAGGCATCTTCCTCCAGCGTCCATAAATCTGTAGCGACTCCTATCTCCATAGCTATCCAGCCATTCGCTATTGCTGAAAATGATGGGTCTGCTCTAGAAACTGAATGGTTATTAAACCGTATGACAATCCAAGATGAAAGATTACTTGATATCGCATTGAAACTAGAACGCATGTACGGGGTGGAGATTAAAATTACAAATCAAGCAATTGCCAGCAAACGCTACTCAGCGACATTCGAAAACGAACAACTCGAAAATATTCTTAAAGCATTACAAACTGTCAACTACTTTCAAATTAAGAAAACGGGGAAAAATCAATTAGAACTATTTTAAAAATATCAACCTATATAACTCACATGATCAAAACAAAACCCAAATTTAGAAAAGAGTCGCGATTAGCGCTACTGCTTGTTTGCCTAAGCACCCTGCATGTACAAAGCTTTGCCTATTCTCAAACTGAAAAAATCGATGTTTCCATCCAGGGCGGAAAGCTTGAAGATGTTTTTCAAACCATCAACGCGAAGAGCAAATACAAAATGTTCTTTAGCAAATCGATCTTACCTGACGCCAAGGTCAATATTGTTGGAAAGAAAATCAGTGTGAAAGATATTCTTTCCCAATCGCTTGCCGGAAGCAACTTAACATGGGAACTATTGGACAACAATATTATCGCTGTAAAAGAAAAACAACAAAATCAACGACAAATAGCAGGACAGGTAGTCAACGAAAATGGAACGCCATTAGCAGGTGTCTCTGTGATCATTAAAGACTGGCAAAAAGCAGAATACCGCACCATCCAAACGAGTACAGCGACCGATGTTAATGGACAATGGGGACTGCGTATTCCGAATGACGACGTTATTATTACTTTTTCTTTTATAGGGTATCAAAAGGTCGAAATTCCAGCAAAACAGCTTATTGCGAGTCCTACACCCATCAAACTTAAGCCTGAAGAAGGTAGTTTGGAAGAAGTCGTTGTAATTGGCTATGGCACAACAACACGCCGACTGAATACCGGCTCGGTCGCCTCAATCACAGCGAAAGATATTACTTCGCAACCGGTAAGTAATCCACTGGCTGCCCTATCCGGAAGATTGTCCGGGGTATTAATCGCTCAAAACAACGGTATACCCGGAAGTGCCGTTCAGATTCAAATCAGAAATCAGGCTTCATTAAACGGTACGACCTCTGGATCCATTCCGCTGTACGTTATTGACGGGGTTCCATTTACCAACTTTAACGGCGGACAACCTGCTACGGATAACCTCAATTCCTTTGGGATATCAGCTTCTTCGGGGGGATTAAGTCCGTTCAGTATGATTAACCCGGCGGATATCGAGCGAATCGATGTGCTGAAAGATGCAGATGCCACCGCGATCTACGGTAGTCGGGGCGCCAATGGTGTGGTCTTGATTACGACAAAAAAGGGTTCTGCAGGCCGCACCCGTATTGGTGTCAACTTCAATACTGGATTTACTGAGGTCAACCGCTTTATCCCCATGTTAAACTTAGAACAATATCTGACCTTAAGAAAAGAGGCTTTCGCCAATGCTGGCGTGACACCTACTGCCGACAATGCGCCAGATCTTATGTTATGGGATCAAAACAAATCGACGGATTGGCAGAAAATGCTGATTGGAAATAAAGGCCATATCACCGACGTTCAAGCGAATATGTCTGGCGGAAACGAGTCCACACGGTTTTTCTTCAACTCGGGATATAGACGCGAAAGTACCGTATTTTATGGAGACAGTAAAAATAGCCGCTTTTCCTCCCGCCTAAATTTGGATCACACCTCTTCCGATAAAAAGTTTAATGCCGCTTTATCGGTTAGCTATGCCAATGATAATTCGGATATGCCTTCGTCGGATGTGACATCACTCTACAATCTGGCACCGAATTACCCCATTTATGGCGACAATGGAAAATACTACTGGTTACCATCAACGACATTTATTGATAATCCGATCGCCTTGCTCGAACGGAAATACTTTGGCAATACCAATAACCTGATCTCCAATGCCAACTTGAGTTATAAAATCATACCAGGGTTAACGGCAAAAGCAAATTTTGGTTACACCATCACCCAATTGAACCAAAATAATCAACGCCCAATCACGTCCTTAAATAATACCGTCACTAACCCGCTTGGTGCTTCCAGCTTTTCCAATACAAAGGCCGAAAATTGGATTATTGAGCCGACACTGGATTATGTGAAAAATGTGGGTGAAGGTAGATTGACGGCATTGATCGGAACAAGCTTTCAACAGAACTCATCACGCTCACAGACCACCAATGGTTCCAATTATTCAAACGATGCTCTTTTAGGTTCGCTTGGAGCCGCAGGACAATTTACAGCAAGTAACAACCTTGTTTATTATAAGTACAATGCAGTATTCGGAAAAGTAAATTACGACTGGAAAGAGAAATATTTGTTTAATGGAACTTTCAGAAGGGACGGTTCATCTCGCTTCGGCCCTAAAAATAGATTCGGAAATTTCGGCGCAATTGGATTAGGTTGGGTTTTTGGAAAAGAGGACTTTGTACAGGATAACCTGCCATTTTTAAGCTTTGGTAAGTTGAGGGCAAGTTATGGAACAACTGGTAACGACCAGATTTCAAATTACCTGTACCTCCCGCTATACTCATCAGTAACGCCCTACCTTAACAATCCTTCCATGAACGTGGGATCGCTTCCGAATGAATACATTAAATGGGAAACGACCAAAAAACTGGAATTTGCAATCGATCTGGGCTTCTTAAAAGATCGAATTTTGTTTACAGGAAACTTTTTCAGGAATCGCTCTTCCGACCAAATCACCGATTTAGTTTTGAGCACCCAAACAGGTTACAATAGTTACAAAGAAAACTTACCCGCTTTGATCCAAAATACAGGTTTGGAATTGGAACTAAATACCACCAATGTAACCAATGAAAATTTTACATGGAAAACATCGGCAAACTTCACATTTTATAAAAACAAACTTGTCGAATTTCCTGGAATTGAAAACACCTTCTACGCAAGTAGTTTCTTGGTGGGTGAGCCCCTCAATATGATCCGTTTGTACCACTATCAAGGTGTCGACCCGGCAACAGGAAGAGCAATCTTTGAGGATCGTGACGGCGATGGAGCTATGACTGCTAATGACCTATATGTTGCTGACTTAGGTACGCCATTCTATGGTGGATTTAACAATACCTTTTCTTACAAAGGCTTTGAACTTGGCGTATTCTTTCAATTTAATCACCGGTTTGGCTTAACCAAAATCCTCAATTCAAGACCTGGGGCTTTGGTCAATCAAAACGATTACTGGCTGGACCGATGGACACCAACGAACACCAACGCAAACATCCCAGGTGCCATTATTCCAACAATACCTGGCGTATCGAATGATGGGGCTGAATTAAGCAAATCTTACAACCAGTATACCAGTTCTGATGCTGTATATGGGGATGCTTCCTATCTAAAATTAAGGTCGGTCAATTTATCGTACAACTTACCGAAAAGCTGGACTTCCAAACTAAAAATGTCCAATTGCAATGTCTTTATGCAAGGTCAAAACCTCTTTACCTGGGCCAAAAACAAATATGTTTTGGATACCGAAACAACCGTTCAAGGTGGGCCTCCGGGTTTAGGAACTGGAACGATTGCTCAAGTACTGCCACCATTGCGTACGATTGTATTTGGATTTAACTGTCAATTTTAAAACTAGAAACCATGAAATTAAACATCAATAACAATATATTTTTATCCGCCATCACCAGTGCAACGCTGCTTGTCAGCTCCTGTTCAAAATTCGTGGAGTTGGGTGCTCCTCCAAATCAAGTGCTAGCGGGTGAAGCGTTCGCTACGGATGCTTCTGCAAATAGCGTGATCAGGGGGTTGTATACCACAACATTAAGCATTAATCTTCCCGGTACCTCAACTTTCTATACCGGGTTGGCAGCCGACGATCTTCAGTACAATTCGGCCGACCCCAATACTTCCGAATTCGCGAGTAATAATCTGCTGAATACAAATGGTCATGTTGCCAACTTTTGGTACAATACCTATCAGCTTATCAAAAATGCGAATAACGCGATATCCGGTCTCGAAGCATCCACTTCCCTTGCCCCAAGTGTAAAGGATCAACTCTTGGGAGAAGCAAAATTTTTTAGAGCTTATGCCTATTTCTATCTCGTCAATCTGTATGGTGATGTGCCGTTACAGTTGCGCGATGACCTGCATGCATTTGAAGACGCCGCACTTCCACGGACGCCCGCACAGCAAGTTTATGATCAGATTATTGCAGATCTTAAAGATGCGGAGAGCAAAATGGCTCCAACCTATGATGCTACTGCCAGTCCACGAGGACGCGCCAATAAGGCTGCCGCCAGCGCTTTACTGGCCAGAGTATACCTTTACCAAAAAGATTATCAAAATGCGGAATCTTATGCAACTAAAGTTTTGCAGTCAACTGACTACGGTATGCCTACACCTGATAAAAACTTTGTAAACTCGAGCAATGAGGTTATTCTCCAACTTGGAAATCAGACTGGAGTGACCACATTCGGTGCCAATTATATAACGACAGCTACAGTGACACCGGGATACACACTGCCAGATGCTGTATACAACAGTTTTGAGACCTTGCCTACACCTGATTTAAGAAAGACCAATTGGACAAGTTCAAAGACGGTATCCAATAAAACCTATTATGCCATAACCAAATATAAAGCGTCCTCAGGCGCAGGATCCGAATATCACATTATGCTACGTTTAGCTGAACAATATCTTATCCGTGCGGAAGCGAGGGCCAAGCTCGGAAAATTAACAGAGGCAAGAACGGATGTAGATGCCGTACGCAGTCGTGCGGGACTTGCGGGACTTAACACAAGCTTAAACCAAACCCAATTATTGTCTGCTATAGAGACCGAACGCCTCCATGAATTTTTTGGTGAGTTTGGCCATCGTTGGCTTGATCTCAAACGCACCGATCGCGCTAACGCTGTACTGGCTCCAATCAAATCAAACTGGCAAGCGACGGATGTCTTATTTCCAATCCCACAAGCTCAGATTTTAATCAATAGAAGCTTGACACAAAATCCAGGATACGAAAATTAAGGAACTTAAAAATCATATATATAATGAAAAGAAAAATCTTGACGGCTGCTTTCGCGCTTGCGCTAACAGCAGCATTTGCACAACAACCCGCAAAAAACAAATACCAACACTATCTGCCTATTATAGAAAAAGGGACAATAGAGCAAAAGGATTCGCTCGCAAATGTATTAATGAGCGAGCTAAAGACTTATAAGTCTGAAGAAGACTACCGCACGACGATCAATATTCTGCGCTCTTTAGGCAAAGAAGATCTTCAAACATCGGTCGAGGAATTGGCAAAGAAAAAATACCCAAAAGGATCACTAACCCGCGATGCCTTTATAACCAATGTTTTTTACACTGCCAGTACGCCATTGGCAAAAGAGAAAGCGTATAATGAACTTATAAAAAAGTGGCCAGTTAAGAACTTCAGCGAAGAGCCCCTCACCTATGATTATGTAGTGGCTACTTTGGCACAGAGCTTTGCCAACGACGGAAATGCACAAAAAGCTGTACATTATTTGGGCGAGCTCAAAGAACGATTCTGGCGCGGAAACGGCTATATCCCTGTGGGACAAATTTTGTTGAGTGCGGGCGACACGGCAACTGCGGCACCGCTCTTAAAAACTGCCATGGACGATAGCTATTATTATTTAACGCTTCCAGAGAATGAAAAAGATAATAAAGCCCGTTTTGCAGGTATGGGCTATGCGAGCTCCATGTCCGCTTATGTCAATATCCTCGTTGCACAGAAAAAATATGCCGAAGCACTCAATTATATAGAGAATGCTTTAAAAGTCGCTCCAGAACAAGCGGATGGTCTTGCAATGGTCTATTACAAATCACTAATGGGTACTGGAAGAAAGCTAGAGGCCTATAATATTCTGACCAAATTATATGCTAAAGGGCAGTTTGCTGTCGAAAATGATCTTAAGAAATTGTATACCGAATTGAACGGTTCTGATCAAGGCTACGAACGTTTTAACGCTTCCCTGCAAACGGAATTAACGCAGAACATTCGTAACCATATCAAAGAAATGGCAGTTTTTAAGCCCGCACCTGATTTTGAGCTGCTCAATATGAAAGGTGAGAAAGTCTCGTTGAGCAGTTTAAAAGGGAAAGTGGTGGTATTAGATTTTTGGGCAACCTGGTGTCAACCCTGTGTCCGCTCATTTCCGGGAATGAAAGCTGCACAAGAATCGTATGCAAATGATAAAGATGTTCAATTTTTGTTCATGAATACCTGGGAACGCGATAAAAATTACAAAGAAAATGTGGTCTCCTTTATCACTAAAAATAATTATCCGTTTGAAGTGCTTTACGATGATCAAAAAGATCCGCAAACTGGAGAGGTAATGGCGGCGAAATTTGGTGTTAAAGGTATTCCGGCAAAATTTATCATCGACAAAGAAGGCAATATTCGTTACTTTTTAACAGGATCTACACCAAACGTGGACTATATCAAATTAGAAATGAAAGAACTTATTGAGGCGGCTAAGAAACCTTATAAGGGCTGAAAAGACGTCTGCCTCCACTGCGGGGGCAGACATCTTTACAATCAACATTGTGGTGCTATCCCCGGTATGTGAGCCGTACAGCACATAAAATTGAGCTATCGGCAAAAAAACAGCCTTCTTTTGAGTCCTATCTTTGTTGCCATACAAACATGTAGATGACAACAAGAAACAACAGCAATAAGTGGCTTCGATTTTTGAAAAGAATAATCCTAGGACTGGCCGTTTTCATTGCTTTCATCGGACTATACATTATGATGCATCCACAATTTGGCAAAAGGCCTTCGGGCGAAAGACTGCAGCGCATACAGCTATCCAAGCAATTTAAAAACGGGAAATTTCGTAATATGAGTCCAACACCCATGCTCTCGCAGCCTTGGACTGTAGCGCTATACGATTATCTTTTTAAGCGTTCGAAAGAGACAAGTCCCCAATATAATATACCCACAGTACATGTCGACTGGAAGAAACTACTCGAGCAGCCTCATGGACTTGTTTGGTTTGGCCACTCCTCCTACTTGCTACATGTAGATGGCAAAAACATTCTCGTAGACCCTGTATTTAGCGGCAGCGCCTCTCCAATTCCCGGCAGTGTAAAGGCTTTTAAAGGCACGGATGTATCTACTGTATCGGACCTACCAGCGATTGACTTCCTATTTATATCGCACGACCATTACGATCATATGGACTATAAAACGCTAAAGGCATTACAGCCCCGGGTTGGAAAGGTCATTGTTGGTCTTGGTGTTGGTGCTCACCTTGAATATTGGGGCTATCGCCCTGAACAGATCATCGAAAGAGATTGGTGGGATGAGGTAGACCTGGGGGACGGTTTTCACGTAACAGTCGCTCCAGCACGACATTTCTCAGGCCGTGGCATCTTTACGGCCAATACATTATGGGCCTCCTATTCGCTCCAGACTCCCACAAAAAAGCTCTATTTGGGAGGGGACAGCGGGTACGATAGCCACTTCAAAGAAATCGGAAACCAATTGGGACCTTTCGACTTGGCTATTCTGGAAAATGGCCAATATGACCTCAGCTGGAAACATATCCACATGATGCCAGAAGAGGTTGTTCAAGCAGCACATGACCTCAAAGCTTCCGTACTATTTCCTGTTCATTCCTCCAAGTTTGTACTGGCCAATCATGCGTGGTACGAACCCTTGGAGCGCATTTCCATAGAAGCAACAAAACAACAGCAATCCTTGCTAACTCCAATGATCGGTCAGGTGATCAGCATTGATCAGGTTCAGGCGGCGCCCAGCTATTGGTGGAAAAAATAGTGCTAAGCGACTGAATTGATGGTGGCTGGCGTTATCCCAAACTTTTCCTTAAAAGAAGCATAAAAATGAGAAAGGTTTTCAAAACCGAGATCAAGATAAAAATCAGCGGGCTTTTGACGCTTACTTTCAATTAGATAATAGGCCTCGGAAAGACGCTTTTCCTGTAGCCATTTTCGGGGTGATGTCTGAAATATCTTTTCAAAATCACGCTTAAAACTAGCCAAACTGCGTCCTGTCAGCTTGGCAAAGTTTTCAAGAGGTACATTGTACCTGTAATTTTTAACCATAAACTGTTCAAGATCTATCTTATGGGGCTCCGAAAAGTCAAACAAGAGCTCCTTAAGCTGCGGATAACTCTCCAATAGTAAAGTAATTAATTCATAGATCTTGATCTGTTCCATCTGAGGGCTCACACGGTCTGCTGCCTCTGCATAGGGTGTCAGTGATTCAAAATAACTTTTGATAAACAGGTTGCTTTCCAGTACAATATTAGACTCGCCCGCATACTTTCTATCCGAACTTAGATGATGATCCATCGCATACTGCTTCAGCCGATTGGCTTGCAAAACTACCGAAACAGATTTATAGATATCATCTTTAGCGGGATACTTAAAAGCTTTGGCCAATTGGTTTTTGCGGGCGACAACGATCTGTCCTTCAGTAGCGATCATTTTTCCTTTCTGATGGTCAAGATGCGTTTCTCCGGAAATCTGAAAAAAAACGACGTGTTCGGGAATGAACTGTTCATGACCAAATACTTTCTCAAAATAACAGGAATACAAAAAAGCATTCCCAAAATCATTGTCTGCTATACTCATTTTTACTGCTTTAAATTGGCTGTATAAACGGGTTCATACCAATCCAATAGGAGCCCAAGCCTAAAGTTAGCAAATATCCAACACGTTTTAAAGAATACAATTGCCGAGAAGCTCAATTTTTATATCCTATAAAGCTCAAGCCTAAAAATAACCTCGATATTTAACCAATTCAAACTACATCCAAAGAGATTGAGCCACTGGCAATACTGCTGCCTCTATTTCTTTGCGGCAAGCCGCTTGCGTATAATACTGACAAATTCGGGTGAAACACCTAAATAAGATGCAATGTAATACTGAGGTACTCGTTGCGATATAGTTGGATAAAGTGCGATAAATTCGAGGTATCGATCTGCCGCTGGTTTGGCCATCGTATGGATCAACCTATTCTGTAAGACAGCAAGCCTACGTTGGACAAGCATACGAAATACGCGTTCAAATTTTGGAATAGTCTCTAATAATCTCTCTTTAGTATCCGGTGTCAGCATTAAAAATTCGCTATCTTCCAGTGTTTCCATA
The DNA here is from genome assembly GCF_002376635.1 of Sphingobacterium sp. UBA3549. Lineage (NCBI taxonomy): Bacteria > Pseudomonadati > Bacteroidota > Sphingobacteriia > Sphingobacteriales > Sphingobacteriaceae > Sphingobacterium > Sphingobacterium sp. UBA3549. The sequence continues at coordinate 175,348 of NZ_DFOE01000008.1, forward strand.
TAGAGACTGGAAGGTGTATGGTAATGAAAAGATGCAATATCACTAATCCACCAATCTTCCACCGCAAAGGCTAACGTTACTTCAAAGCCATTTTCATCCAGGTAGTAGATCCGCACACAGCCTTTTTGCACGTAACCTTCAAACTGACAGATTTCTCCCTCATTCAATAACATGGTCTTCTTGGGAAACTTTTTTGTCGTGAGTATACCCGTAAACTGCGCGATCTCCTCCGCGGTCAACGTAATGCACTTCGACACATTTTTTAGAATGTTTTCGTATATCATTGTATTGTTTTTCGTGTAAAAGACAGTTTGAAATGGTCACGTAATTATACATCTTCATGTAATATATAACCTGCACCATAGATACTTTCGATGTGAAGTTTACGATCTATTTGCAACAACTTGCGAAGCCGGGAGATAAAAACTTCCAAACTTTTACCGTTAAAGAAGTCGGTATTCCCCCAAAACTTTAAGAGCAAATCTTTTTTGCTGACCAACATATTTTTATTCAAAATTAAGTAATGCAGCAGTTCTGCTTCCCTTACGGTGAGTTTTTGCACCTTTTTCACTGCGTTTTCCAGCGTAAACCGTTCCATATTGAGCCTCAAGCTGCCAATCTCCAATTCTAGCTGTAAAACCGGATCTTTCTCGGAAACAGATGCTACTTTCAATAGATTGCGGATCTTAAGCAATATTTCGTCCATATCGAAAGGTTTGGAAATATAATCAACCGCGCCTAAAGAAAGCCCCTTTAATCGGGAGTTGCGCTCATGGAGGGCTGTCAAAAAGAAAACAGGCTGTCCTGGATTGCTAGCAATCATCCGTTGCGCAAGATCAAAACCGTTACCATCAGGCAACTGGATATCGATGATCAGGAGTTTGACAGAAACGCGCTGAAAATTTTCCCAGCCACCTTCAGCAGTACTTTCCCAAAGCACCGTAAATCCTTTGTAGCGCAGATAGCGCGAAAAAACCTCTCCCAAATCGGGTTCGTCTTCGATCAAAAGAATATCAATCTTGTCTTTTGCCATTGGATGCCGCATTACCCATGTAAATATAAAAAATCGTACCCGCACTTGCCCCCTCTTCCATATGAATTGTCCATCCCAAACGGTCCAAACAGGATTTGATGTAATATAGTCCCAATCCAAGCCCCGGTTTATTTCCCGATAATCTTCCCCGATAAAATGCTGTAAATACTTTAGCCCGTTCATTAGGGCTTATACCAGACCCATTATCTGCTACTTGAAGACAGTATTGGTCTTCTGTGCAGCGCCAGGTAAACCAAATGTATTTTTCATTACTGTCATTAAATTTGATGGCATTGGATACAAGGTTGTCTAAGATCGAAAAATAATCATCTAGATCTAGTTTCATTTCAATATCAGACATTAATGCTTCGTATCGGATTTCGATCTCATCTTGATACCGCAAGCGAAGCTCATCCAACAGCTGCTGTGTGAGCCGGTTCAGCGGAAGCTGAACGATTTTTGGCTGTCGCTCCTCTAAGGCAACAGATCCCATGACCTGTTCAAAATAAGCCTTAAGTCGGTTTGCCTGCCGCTCCACGATTAGTCCCAGCTGTGTCACTTCGCGCTCATCTTTGTTGGTGTCAGGGTCGATCAGGCTGTGCGCACTGATCAGTATTGTCGTCAGTGGGGTATTGAATTCATGGCGCATATGGTTGAGAAAACTTGTTTTGAGATCGGCAAGCTTACGCTGGCTGATCCAATTGCTATAAGTCCGGTAACTAAGAAGCACAATGACCGCAATACAGGTCAAAGACAGCAAAAATACGGGTGCCATCCGTTGTACAATCCGCCAGCCCCGATTTTCATAATCTACATATAGGCTATAGGTAAACCGATAGGGACATGGACTTTTATCACTCACCGATAGTTCAAATACCCGATTATTAAGCCCCGGATTTTCTAGTCGACCAGCTATGGCGCCAGCAGGATTATCACGTTCCGTTTCATAAAACACCTTCCAAACCTTAGCTGTGGAATCGTAAACTTCCAATTTATCAAAATGAAACAGGTAAATAAGATCTTTATCAAGTTGCTGTTCCTGTACGATCTGCTGAAAAATACTATCCAGTGATTGCTCTTGCCGCAAGCGTTTGAGAAAAGGTTCCATACATTGCTGAGCAAATTTAGAGGAATCTAATGTACCAGTAGGCACCTTTTTAGACCAGATCGAAAGACATGGCACCAATGAAGTTTGGAATATCGTGTTACCACCGGGGAATATCTTATCGTCCATTACTGCAGCACCATAGGCATTCTGAATCAGATTGAGCTGTCCAATCTGGTAATTTTTATCTTCAAGCTTATACGTATTGAAGATCAAAAAACCGATCAACAGGGTCAAGATCAGGAAGCTGGTGCCAAATGCCCAGGGATATATATTTCTACCGGCGCTGTTCATGGTTTAAAAATAACATCTATTTATCGATCCAAGATACCATTAGGCTTTTATTAGGCTTTCATTAGGTTTCTATTAAACACAAGATACTTCTTCTTTCCCTATCTTTACAGCCTAACAAATTAGCAAATTATGTCCAAAATTTCCCAGACACTACTCTGTCTATGTTTCCTCCTGCTGGGCCAAAGCCTGTTTGCGCAAACCAGTTTTTCAAAAAAAATACTTGAGCAGAGCCAGCTCGATTTTGTCAATCTAGGATTTGGCATGTTTATCCATTACGGGATGCCAACTTTTATGGAACAGGACTGGTCAGACCCCAATGCTGCTCTTGAATTGTTTAAATCACCCAAACTCAACGCAGACCAATGGGCCAAAGCGGCCAAGTCGGCAAATATGAGTTACGGCTGCCTGACAACCAAGCATCACAGTGGTTTCCCGATCTGGAACACCAAAACTACAGATTATAATGTCATGAATACACCTTTACATCGTGATGTTGTTAAAGAGTTTACTGAAGCCTTTCGCAAAAATGGTCTTCGGGTAATGTTGTATTATTCGATACTGGATATGCACCAAGGTATACGGCCGCACACAATTACCAAAGCCCATATCCAGCTGATCAAAGATCAGCTGACCGAATTGCTCACTCAATATGGAGAAATTGACGCCTTGGTGATTGATGGCTGGGATGCCCCTTGGTCACGCATTTCTTACGACGATGTTCCTTTCGATGACATCTATTACCTCGTCAAATCATTACAGCCCAAATGCCTATTGATGGACCTCAATTCCGCAAAATACCCCGGTGATGCCCTCTTTTATACAGATATCAAATCTTACGAACAGGGAGCGGGGCAATTTATTTCCAAAGAACACAACAAACTCCCTGCTATGGCCTGCCTTCCCTTGCAGCAGAATTGGTTCTGGAAAACCTCATTCCCAAATACTGCCGTTAAGGATGTCAATGAGCTGGTTGAGAAATTCATTATCCCCTACAACAGTGCCTATTGTAACTTTATGCTCAACGTAGCCCCAAACAGTGATGGTCTCATGGATCAGAATGCGCTCGACGCCTTAAAAAAAATCGGCACATTGTACAAAAACAGGCCCAACTACAGCACCTTACCAGACTACCAAGCTCCTATTGTCGACCACAATATCGCTAAGCAAGTACCTTCATACAGCAGCTGGAGTGACGATATGAATATCATGGATTTTGCTAACGATGATAACTTTGGAAGCGCTTGGGTCTCCAACCCGCTCGTTAAGGGGGAGCTGTGGTATGAAATGGATTTTGAACGCAGCAAAAGCTTCAACAGTGTCGTTATTACCGAAGGGAAAGATCATCCTTCACAATACAGTCTATCTTACCTGAAGGATGGTAAATGGCAACCTATCGCAGCCAAAGCCGTGCAGCAGGGGCGCATCAAGATGTTTCGCTTTGACCAAGTATTGGGACAAAAATTACGTTTCAGCATCAAACCTGAAAAAGATCGCGCTGTCGTTCATGAAATTGGGGTATATCAGGAGCGTCGATAGCAACAGCAAAATCCGATAATTCTGATTTATAAAAGTTTAATATTTTCACATAACTGGTTCAGGAAACTCTAATGATAAAGCCTCATGTAATGCTGCAAGGGGCTTTATCATTAGAGAACGGATCAAATAATGTTTATTTACTCCAACCCGGATTCTGCGTCAAATTACTGTTTAACACGATTGCCGCTGAAGGAATCGGGTATAGGTATTGTTTGTTGTTATCATCCCAGGTACGTTTCACCGCTTTAAACCATTCCAGATGATTGTCTGAAGTCATCGTCTGGAAGTTGGTGCTCTTGCCTCCAATGGCCACCTTGGCAACTCCTGCTGGAACAGTGATCGAAGGAGCAGATTTACTGCCTTCATAAAAGACAACATCAGGTGTACCGTTATGATCGATATCGATCAATTTATCCAGCGCTGGAATATAGATACCTGTCCAGGGTAAATTGGCCATTAGCGGTCCAAGCTTCCAGCGTTTCAAATCGTTGAAACGGAATCCTTCCAGTGCCAGTTCCACCTGTCTTTCCCGGCGGATTTCCAAAAGCACAGGATTGTTTACTTCAGGGAAGAATGTATTTTTTAGATAGCTATCAACTTTTGTCGGCAAGCTATTGATTCCACTACTTATCCCTGCTCTTGCTCGAAGTGCACCAATGGTTTTGGACCAGTCCGCATCGGTGAAGGTACCGAGTTCCTGTTTCGCTTCGGCATAATTTAGCAACACCTCCGCATAACGCATTAGCGGAACCGCATTCGTATTGTACCCGCCGTTGTCATAATATGAATCATCCAATGTATACTTAATCGGTTGATAACCTGTATAGGTGAAACTCGCAAAATTTGGAGGTGCCACCTGTCCATTACGCGAGTAACCCGGTGTGCGGATCAACTGTGCAAGCCGCAAGTCACGATTTTGACATTCCTCATAGAACTCCTCCGTCTGAAAGTTGGGTCTATCCGTATAAGGGGTACCATCAACATTCAAAAAGGTATTGATAAAGGGTCTTACCAAACTGAGTCGGGGGCCATAGGTAGCCGACGTCCACCACCAATTCGCATCATTCAACAGCGCAAGATCCTTGCTAAAGGTTACCGCCAGCATAACCTCTTTTGTCACAGGTGCATTGCTTGTAAACAGCATCCGCTGTGAGGTCTTGGGATCTGCAGAGATATTAAGTCCATAAGGGCCATTTTCCATTAAGATCTTTCCAGCATCTACTGCCATCTGAAAAAACACCTCCGGCTGTGTAGCAAGATTGAGTTTATGATATTTACGGAATGTACCCTCAAATAGTGCAATCCTTGTCTTTAGACCAAGTGCTGTCCATTTATTAACCGTACTGCCGTCGCCTCCCGTATTGGTGATATTGGTGTAGGCAAAGTCCAGATCTTCCATGATATGCTTCATGACCACCTCGCGCGAATCGCGTGGTGCCTTGAGGATGTCTGTTTCATCCACTGCCAGCGGATGATCTACCCAAGGCACATCGCCAAATCGCACCACTTTTTCATAATAAAACCAAGCTCTAAAAAAGCGGGCCAGGCCGATATAATTATTTTTTATGGCATCAGTCAATTTGGGACTGTTGCACTTGGCGATCAATTGATTGATATTGCGCAAGGTCGTCCATGACCAGCCCGAACTGATTTCCGCGCTATAAGCACCGCCGACCATAAAATCATTTAGGCTGTTTACGGCAGAATAATCGGCCATTGCATCGCCCTTATAAGCGTCACTTCCCGAAGTGATATTCCGATAGAAGGAGTTACTGTAATTTTTCAATCCACTTTCACTACCAAAGATATCTTCTTCGGTAGCTCCTGCCTTTGGCAGCTCATTCAGTTCGCAAGAACTGAACAAAAGTGCAACAACAGGTATATAAAACAATCTTTTCATGTTGATATAAAACTATAAGCCAATAGATAAGTTAAAACTGATGCTCTTCATGATCGGATAATTAAATCCGTCACCGGACCCTGTTCCGATTTCAGGATCCGATTTGCCCAGGTTGCCGACATCAAGATCCTTCGTCTTTTTGTAAAGCGGCGACCAGGTCCATAGGTTTTCACCCGATAGGCCTGCACGAAGACTACTGATTTTTAATCGGTTTGTCACAGACTTAGGAAAGCTGTACCCGATCTGTAAGTTTTTCATCCGAATATAGGCCACATTTTGTAAGTATCTGGTTTGGGGGGTGGTTTTAATAGACTCGTTATAGCCGGCATAACGTGGAAAATAGCCATTCGGATTATCTGCTGTCCAGTAATTATTGAGGTGCCATTCCGGCAAATTGTTATAAGGTCTATTGTACTGTCCCCAGAAAATCGACTCATTGCTCGGATACCAATTTTGCTTGCCTACTCCTTGGAAAAATGAAGAAAAGTAGATCCCCTTCCAATCCAAATTGAGGTTAAAACTATAGATATACCTTGGATCGGCATTACCGATGACCGTTCTATCACCATGACTGTAGATTGTATTGTTTCCATAATCAATCACACCGTCGCCATTGAGATCTGTAAAACGAACATCCCCGGGATAGATTGTTCCATTGTTGGACGATTTGATCAGTTTTTGTTTTGCTGCTCCATCAATCTCCGCCTGATTCTGGAATAATCCCTGGGTTACATAACCCCAGATCTCACCAATCCGCTGTCCTTCGTAATAGGAACCGTCTTTGATTAAACCTTCCTTATTCTCATAACGGTCTATGTTGGATTTATAGTCTGCCAGCGTTCCGCGCACAGACCAGTTGAACGGACTGCCATTAAGATCAAATCGATCCTTATAAGTCAAGCTCAGTTCAAAACCTTTGGTTGTCATATCCGCATAGTTCCCTTTTGGTGACTCCGCTCCAAAAATATCCGGCAATGCGACACCAAGGGTATACATATTGAGGGTCTTGCGCTGATAGATATCTCCGGTAAGGGTCAATTTCCCATTTAACGAAGATAGATCAAGACCTAGATTGGCCGTACGCGCAGTTTCCCAAGTTAAGTTATCCGGAATAACTTTAGGCACCGAGGTATAGGAAGGTTTCTGACCATTTAGTACCCGGTCCATAATCTTGATTTCATAGATATCCAGATAGGAATAAGGATCCACATTACCATTACCAAGGGAACCATAGGAGGCCCTTAGCTTCAGGTCAGACAGCGCCTTTTTGTCCACCTGGAAGAAAGGTTCTTCCGATATACGCCAGCCTACGGATGCAGACGGGAACAATCCCCACCGTTGGTTGGTCGGGAATTTGGATGAACCATCGTACCGGCCATTGAATTCAAAAAGATAACGGTCTTTGAAGATGTAATTGGCCCGCATAAATACACCGACATTGCGGTATTTGTTATATCCCGCCGTTGCTGTAGTATTCTGCCCTACTGCCAAGTTGATATTTTCTACGTCGTCATTAAGCAGACCGGTCTTGGTGATATAGGTTGAATTATAAGTCCGTTGTTCATAATTATAACCGAGCAAACCTTTAAAGTAATGGTCACCTAGTGTACGTTCATATTCACTGTAAAGATTTCCGAACAAGTAACGGTAACGTTGGTCTACTTGATAAATATTATCATTCATGCTTGTTTCCAACCGCAGCATTTTTCCCTCCTGCGTGCTATAAGGGACAGGCACACGAACCCTTACCGAACTAAAATCACGATTTCTGAAAGTCAGATCCCCCTTTACACGAAAAGTATTGTTTAAAAACTTGGTTTCAAAAGACGTGGTATTGCGGAGATCCTGATTGGCTGTGTTGGTACCGTTTTTGCCGTAGATGAAATCCCCTACGGTGTAGGCTGCCGAGAAACTCATTGATCCGTCGGGATTAAAAATTGGTGAAGAAGGGTGCCCTTCATCGGCAATATTACGCCAGATATTACCACCTTCACCCGCTGTGGAAGGATCCCTGTATTTGGCGTAGTTAAAATCGATGTTATTGCTGATCCGCAACCAGTCTGTCACCTGAAGTCCGGCTTTTGCACGTGTATTATAGGTCTTATATTTATCGCTATTATAACGATACATGCCATTATAATCGTAAGCACGGCCAGAAATGTAGTAATCCATTTTTTCCGAATTACCGCTGATAGAGAGGTTATGATCCTGGACAAAGGTATTGTCCTTGATCAGCATGCCATAATAATCCTCATTACCATAGTAAACATAATTGCCCTTATCATCCACCGTGACCTGCTCCGTAATTCCCTGTTCTTTTCTCCTCTTAAATTCCTCCAGCCAATCTGTTGTAAAGATTTGTGTTTTGTTGAGCTTGCTCGGAATAGAGGAATAATTGTTCCAGGCATTATAGGCTGTAAAGAAATGCGAAGCATATTCGTAGCCATCCGTCACAAATTTGGGTAAAGCGATCGGTTTCTGAAAAGAACCACTGCCCGAATAGTTAATAGACGTTTTTCCAGACTTGGCACGTTTGGTTGTGACAAGTACAACCCCGAATGTTCCGCGGGAACCGTATATTGCAGATGAAGCAGCATCCTTGAGCGTCGTTACACTTTCGATATCATTAGGATTGATAGCGGAAAGGTCCCCTTCGACACCATCGATAAGAACAAGTGCACTTCCTCCCTGACCAATAGAAGTTGTACCACGGATATTGAAACTTGGCGCCCGATTAGGTTTACCATCTGCTGGGGTTACATTTAAGTTGGGAATTACCCCTTGAAGCATCTGACTTGCATTGCCCAGTACACGTCCCTCAAAAGCTTCTGAACCCACCTGGTCTACAGCACCAGTAAGATTCACTTTTTTCTGAGTCCCATAACCGACCACAACGACTTCTTCCAGCTCAGTGTCTTTGGATTCCATGTTGACATCGATCTGCCCACCTGTCACATTGACGATCTTTTCACTGTAGCCTATGGCCGTCAATTTGAGTTTTTGCCCTACACTGGCTTCGATCACAAACTGACCTGCACCATTTGTTGAAGTGTTTTTTTGGCTAGTTAAATTCGTGATAGTGACTCCGGACAAGAATGTTCCCTCTTTGCCTTTTACCACCCCTCTTACGGTAAACTGAACTGCAACATCTTGCGTTTCTTTAGCCAATTTGACATGATTACGCTCTACGTTAGCCCAAGTGGGATACGAGAGACTCAATGCCATACTGATTAGTAATGTCTTTTGCATTTTTAATCTGGTTTAGAATTTTGCACCAAAGTTGGCACTTTGACTTGGTTTATAATTTACCGTAATGTTAATAAATATTTAATTAATACCACCAATATCAACTGCTAAACAGATTATGCAAGGAATTATTTCATATAAATTTAGTTTTTGGTTAATACAAACAGAAAGAACTGCCCATTAGTGAGCAGTTCTTTCTGTTTATATCCATGCCTTTTGGCCAGGAGATTAAACTCCTTTAATTTTCTTGAATAAAAGCTAGGATATCTTTGTTAATGGTTTCTGCTTCTGTAGTAGGCATTCCATGTGGGAATCCGGGATAAGTAATCAATGTACCGTTTTTTACCAGCTCCGCTGCTCTTCTACCTGTTATATCGATCGGCACGATCTGGTCATCCTCACCATGCAGGACGAGTACAGGAATTTCTACATTTTTCAGTTCCTCAGTGAAGTCGGTTTCAGAAAAAGCTTTGACACAATCATATTGAGCTTTTATGCCCCCCATCATCCCTTGTCGCCACCAGTTGTCCATTACACCTTGTTTCACATCCGCTCCGTCGCGATTATAGCCATAAAAAGCAAGGGTAAAGTCCTGAAAATATTGCTGCCTACGTGTGGCTGTATTCAATCTTATTTCGTCAAACACTTCCATGGGCACGCCATCGGGGTTAGTTGCGCTCTTAGCCATCGTAGGCGTAACTGCGCTGATCAACACAGCTTTTGAAACACGCGCTGTACCGTGATTGTTTAGATAACGAATCACTTCGCCTCCACCGGTTGAATGGCCAACATGAATAGTGTCTTTTAAATCCAATGCTTCTACCAACTGCGCAATATCTGAAGCATAGGTATCCATATCGTTCCCGTCCGCAGTCTGTGTCGAACGCCCGTGTCCACGGCGATCGTGCGCAACCACACGGTATCCTTTTTGAAGAAAATACATTAGTTGCGCATCCCAGTCATCACTAGATAAAGGCCAGCCGTGATGAAAAACGATCGGTTGGCCTGTACCCCAGTCCTTATAATAAATTTCTGTTCCGTCTTGAACTTTAAATGTTGCCATGATGAATAATTTTACTTTCTTATTTCTGTTATTTAATAATTGAATTGCAATCCGTCACTTGATACACTTAGCTTTCGCCCAACACGTGTACCAGATCTTCCGCTCCGCCGTCAAATTTCTGGCCATTGACAAAAAACGTTGGCGTCCCATTCACTCCACTCATCATACCACTTTCAAAATCTCCTTCCACACGGTCTAATAACGACTCATCTTTTAGAGCCGATCTGAATTTATCCATGTCTAAATCCAGCTTTTGGGCCATATCCAGGAGCCATTCGTCATTGAGGGCATTTTGATTTTCAAAGATAGCATCATGCATTTCCCAAAATTTACCCTGAAGTGAAGCTGCTTCCGCTGCCAGCGCCGCGGATTTGGCATAAGGGTGCATTTCTGACAACGGAAAATTGCGGAAGACAAACCGGATCTGACTTCCGAGTTCAGCCATCATTTCTTTTATGATAGGATGAGCTGTTCCACAATGTGGGCATTGATAGTCGCCATATTCAACAATGGTCAAATCGGCTTGACCATTACCTAGTATATGGTCAGCGCTGCTGACTTTTGGTTTTAATGACATAGTTAATTTGATTTGAGATTTTCCAACGCCTCGATAATACCGTCAGCTCCTGGATTAACAGCAGTAGGCGATAAATAACTCCACGCAATAACACCCTCCTTATCTATCACAAAAAGTGCGCGCTTGCACTCGCCTTCTTCTTCGTCGTAAACACCATATTTCTTGGCAACCTCACCTTTGCCTTCAAAATCAGCTAAGAGCGGGAAATGAAGCTTACGCGATTCTGCAAATGCCATATGACACCACTTGCTGTCAACGGAAATGCCCATGATTTCGGCATCATACTTCTTAAAATACTTAAGCATTTCATTGTACAGGGCCATCTGATCACTGCACACTGGACTCCAGTCTGCCGGGTAAAATGCCAGTATCACATTGTGCCCTTTGAATTCCGACAATTTAATTTTTTGGTCCGGTGTTGCATACAAGGTAAAATCGGGTGCAACATCATTTTTCTGTAACATATTAACGTCTTTAGAGTTTAACCATCTTTGAGATACCAGTCTAGATAGTATTGGTATCACTATTAAATAAAGCACGCTAAAGCAAAAATTGTTTTAAAGAAAAAACACCTTATCCCCGATCTGGCTACAACATTCGTTGATCTGCCTACATCTGTCGTACGGCGATTCACCACCTTTGTACTATTCTTTTATTTAGAAATAGAAACACATGAAATCACAAAAAGTATGGTTTGTCACTGGTGCCTCTAAGGGATTAGGGCTTAATTTAGTTAAAGAGCTGCTTGCTCAGGATTACCTTGTCGTTGCCACATCGCGGACAAAAAAGGCATTGGAAAATGAAATTGGTGACGTTGAAAATTTTCTACCCCTAGAAGTAGACATTACAGATAACAAAGATGTTGCCCGCGCAGTACTTTCGGCTATTGATTATTTCGGAAGAATTGATGTGCTCGTCAATAATGCTGGCTATGGTCAGACCGGCGCACTTGAGGAACTGAGCGAATCAGAAACACGCCGCAACTTCGAGGTCAATGTTTTTGGCTCACTAAATGTCATCCGCCATATTGCCCCCCATCTGCGCGGTCAGCAATCGGGACACATTTTCAATATAGCCTCGATCGGCGGTCTGGTTGGTAATTACCCGGCCTTTGGTGTGTACTGTTCCACAAAATTCGCAGTAGCCGGTTTTAGCGAAGCCCTGGCGACCGAAATGGAACCTTTTGGTGTACATACAACTGTAGTATATCCGGGATACTTCAGAACTGACTTTCTATCCGAAGGTTCTTTACAAACCGCAGCCAATCCAATCGCAGCGTACATCACCGCCCGTGAAAGCGAAGCCACGCACCTGCACGAGATCAATGGCAACCAAGTAAACGATCCACAGAAAGCTGCAACGCTATTGATCGAGGTGAGCAAACTGGAACAACCTCCTGTTCATTTTCTGTTGGGCCAGGATGCATATGAACTGGCAAAAAATAAAATCAACATGTTGACAGCGGAGATTGAAAAGTGGAAAAGTTATACAGTATCAACCGGTTTTGACGAATCGGCCAAATAATCCATAGCACTTTGTTTACAACAAGGACATTAGCTGCCAATAAAAGAAAATAAGTAAATTTACACGTATGGAGAATACATTTCGCTTTCATTCCTTAGCGGAGTTTCACAGCTTTTGCGGTCTGCCCAAGCCAGAACATCCGTTAATCAGCTTAGTTGACTATAGTCAGGTACATTATCCTGTTAATGACAACAAATTGAATTGGATACAACATTTTTATTCGATCGGTTTAAAGCGAAATGTGAATGCCCGATTTAACTATGGTCAGCAGCACTATGACTTTGATTCGGGTATTCTTTCCTTTGTATCACCCTTACAATTTTTAAAAGTAGAAATCAATCAGGAAGTAGTGGCGCAACCCAGTGGATGGATCCTGTTGATCCATCCCGATTTCCTCTGGAACAGCGAATTGGCAAAACATATTCACCAGTATGATTTTTTCCAATATCAAGTCAATGAAGCGCTTTTTCTATCCGACAAAGAAGAAGCCGTGATCGTGGATATTCTTCAGAATATCGAAAAGGAATATCAGTCTAATATCGATAAATTCAGCCGCGAACTCATTATCAAACAGATTGAACGCCTACTTCTTTATGCCGAGCGATTTTATGAACGGCAGTTTCTTACCCGCAAACGATCGACACAAGAGCTTGTTACCAAGTTTGAGCAATTGCTATCCGCACAGTTTCAACAAGACTCACTCGCCGAGCACGGTCTTCCGACCGTCAGCTTCCTGGCTCAGGAGCTCAATCTATCGCCAAACTATCTTGGCAGCCTGCTCCGCATCTATACACAACAAAACACCCAGCAGCATATTCAGCACAAAATGATCGAGTATGCCAAATTGCGCTTGAGCACCAGCTCCCTGTCCATCAGTGAAATTGCCTATGAATTAGGGTTCGAGCATCCGCAGTCATTCAGCAAAGTCTTCAAAAAGAATACACAGCATAGTCCTTTGGAGTTTAGGCAATTTTTTCAATAAATTACTTCAATTTAATCTGCATAATATCCCGCTACTCCAATGCCGATTGTCCAAAAGAATTTTGATTTTTCAAGATCCTCCAATAGCATATCCGCATTATCTTCGTATTCGCCATCGGCTTTGATTTCTTCGATCTCTTCCTGCACATCCTCTTCGGTCATCTGTCGCCAGACACCAACGGAGCTATTCAAAAATGTATAGCAATATCCTGCTTCAGCGTCGTCGACCTCACCTTGGTTTTTATCCGTTAAGATCGTTACAAGTTCAGTCGCTTCCACCTGAAATGGATTAACACCATAGATACTGATCTCCGTTTTTTCCGGATTGGGTCCATTGATGCTTTCTATAAATTCCAATGTTCCCTGATCATTAAAATCAAGTCTCAATTCGAGTTCATCATAATAATATTGGTCGTCCAGCGCATCTGAAGGAGTACCAAGTACACTTTGAACTTCAGCACGGCCCGCACCGAGATTAACCGGACCAATACCTTCAATTTGAATTCCCACAAGTGGAATAAGTTGGATCTTTTTCATGTGTATTCAGTAATTTAAAACAGTGTACCTGCATGATTAACAATTTAAAACATGCTATCGTTTTATCTGAAGGAAATATACCTACAGCTTTATGGTGAAATAAATTAAATGATCCTATATACCTTTTTTTATAAAAGGTAATATAGGAATTTAAACGAATAGGTAATACCTTTGGACCGACAAAATACCGTCTCACTATACAAATTAGATTTTGATGAAATCGAAAAAAGTAAATACCTGCGACCACTCCTGCCTTATGTGCCGTTATGTCTTACAAGACTGGCTCGGACAGATCGACCTTCATCGGAAGAATATCAAATTAAAAAAAGGTGAACAGTTTATCACCGAAGGAGAATCCGTTCGGGGAATTTATTTCATCCAGTCGGGACTTGTCAAAGTTCACCGTAATCTCGGGGATAAAGAAACCATTGTACGATTTGCAAAAAAAGGAGATATCGTTGGCCATCGTGGGGTCAGTACCGAACAAACTGTGTACCCTATTTCTGCTACAACCCTGGAAGTGTCACAGCTCTGCTTCGTCGAAATGCCGTTCTTCCTGTCCACGCTACGCATAAATCCTGAGCTGAGTTACCGGTTGATGTTGTTTTTTGCCGACGAACTACATCTTTCTGAACAAAAGATGACTCAACTGACCCAACTTCCTGTTAAAAATCGCCTTGCCTGGAGCCTATTGTTACTTCACCGTGTTTTCAGCGATGAACATAAGGATGGATATATTGGGTTATCCCTAAGCAAAAAAGACTTAGCTTCCTACGTAGGCGCTACATACGAGACCGTATATCGCACACTGAGCGAACTTATCGAATTAGGAGCCATCATGATGGACAAAAAAGACATTTTTATTAAAAACCTCCAGCTTCTACAGGATCTATCAGAAGAAAACAATGGGGAGTTAAACTAGCTAGAAAAGCCAACGACTCCCCAAATCATATATTCCCTTAAAAATACATCACCTTAAAATTTATACCCTATACCGACTCCCAACCTCCATTTACCATCAGCAGCACTCGTTTTTGCGGTATAGAATGCTGGCAACTGAATGGCAATATGTCGGAATACAGCTGTTAAACCAAATCCCAGAGAGGGCGTGATCCAGGAGTTCTTTGGCTTCACCGATTCAACCTGATCTTCTTTCAGCTTTAAGCTAGGCAATAAACCGACCAATAGGCAGCTCTTGGGTGCGAATGTATATTTCACCGCTGGCCCCGTACAATTGATGTAGGCACCATGGTCGGCATATCCTGCCACAACAATTCCTTCAAATAGACTGCCTTTTACTATTTTTTCCTGACCATACATCTGACTGCTAATCATTAACAGCAAACATACCGTCAACAGTTTTTTCATTTGATCCATAAAATTTAAGTTTGCGAAGCCGACACTTTTTCTTTTTGATGATACGTGTAATAAATGGCCATCCCAGTAAAGAGCAGTCCACCGACAATGTTCCCAGCCGTAACAATCAGCTGATTGCACAGCCACCAGTCGGAAATCGTTACTTTTGCTCCAAACATCATTCCTGCGGGAATCACAAACATATTGACCACAGCATGCTCATAACCTAAAGCAAAGAATATAAAGATCGGAATACCCGCCGCCAATATCTTTCCAAGCGTAGACTTCGATGTCATGGACATCACCACACCCATACACACCATCCAATTACATAGAATGGCTTTGACAAAAGCCGAAAACAAACCCGAAGCACCATGGGCGCTGTATCCCAGTGTTTTCTTTTCACTGATTAGCATCAGACTATGTTCGATATTTCCAAGCTGGCTCAATTGACCAGTCTCCGTGCTCGCAGCCCAAAACAAAATCGCAAAGAGTACGCTACCCAGTAAATTACCTAGAAAAACCCAGAAAAGATTTGAGACCATCGCTTTAAAATTGATCTTTCCTTCAAACCACGCCAATGGTACCAAGGAAAAGCTTCCCGTCACCAGTTCGAGACCGAGGATGACAATAATCACAAATCCTACTGGAAAAACAAATGCACCAACTAAACCCAACCCGGTCTGGGAAGTAGCCAATAGGGCAAGAGTAACAGAAATTGCCAGTAAGGCACCTGACAGCGCTCCCCGTATCAAGAGGTCTTTGATCGGAAGCGAAGATTTGTAGATAGCGGTGTTCATCATCGCACTTGCTACCTCTTTGGGGCTGATATAATCCATCGTATTTTGTTTAATAAGATTTTCGATTAACTTTTTTTTACCTAAGCGGTCATTCCGATAAACACACTCCCGTTCTCCACCTTTACCGGATAGGTCTTTATTGCGCATTCGTCTCCCGAAAGACATTCACCTGTATCTAAGGCAAAGGTTTTTTTATGAAACGGACAAGCGACTTTAGGCGTGTCTCCCAAAGACCCCAGCATTCCGCGACTTAAAATCATCTGCCGCTTGTGCGGGCATTCATTCTGTGTAGCATACCACTCGTTGCGACGGGCGAAATAGAATAGTGCGACCTGCTCGTTGTTCAATTTAAGACAGACTCCACCGTTTTCAATGGCATCTTCTATCCGGCAAGCCTTCAGCCATTGCATGTCAATTTTCGTACTCATATGATTTCATTAAAAAGTTTAGCGATTCGCTATTTAATAAGTCCTAATGTTCCAATCGGCGGCTTTCTTCTGTCCGCGAAAACTTTCAAAGCGAACAGTATCGTCCTTCTCATCAGGTGCATTTACAAAATGAACAAAGCGTTTTCGAATTTCAGGATCTTCTACAGCTGCTTTCCATTCGCAGCGATAACTGTCGACGAGTAGCTGCATATCCTGCTCCCACGTATCACCCATCCCCAGACTATCCCCTACCACAACATTCCTGAGATAATCTATTCCGCCTTCCATTTTGTTGAGCCAGGTAGCCGTTCGCGTCAGCGGGTCTGCAGTGCGGATATAGAACATCAGAAAACGGTCTATATAACGAATACACGTTTCGCTATCAATATCCGATGCCAATAATAACGCGTGCTGCGGCTTACTACCGCCATTGCCGCAAACATAGAGGTTCCATCCTTTTTCGGTCGCAATGATTCCAAAATCCTTACTCTGAGCCTCGGCACACTCACGTATACAGCCGCTAACGGCTGATTTAATCTTATGTGGCGCGCGGAGCCCACGGTAACGTTCCTCTATCCGTATCGCAAAAGAAACGCTGTCGTGCAGCCCAAACCTACACCAGGTACTTCCAACGCAGCTTTTAACGGTCCGAAGCGCCTTACCATAAGCATGTCCACTCTCAAAACCTGCAGTAATGAGCTCTTCCCAGATAAAGGGCAAATCATTGAGATGTGCACCAAATAGGTCGATGCGCTGTCCACCAGTAATTTTTGTATACAGATTGTATTTCTTAGCCACCTCCCCGATTACAATCAGTTTATCGGGGGTAATTTCACCTCCTGGAATACGCGGAACAACTGAATACGTCCCGCCCTTCTGTATGTTGGCCAGGTAACGGTCATTGCTGTCCTGAGCCACATCATTGCCCTTTCCCAAAATCATTTCATTCCAGAGACTGGCAAGCAAGGAAGAGATTAAAGGTTTACAGACTTCGCATCCATGCCCATGTCCCAGTGCATCCAACACCCGTTCGTAACTTTTCAGTTCGTGGATCTTGATCAGATCATAAAGTTCCTGGCGACTCAGGTCGAAATGCTCGCAGATGGTACCCCGAATATATTTTCCTTGCTGTTTCATGGTGTAGTTGACCAGGTCTTTGACCATAGGTACACAACCTCCACATCCCGACCCCGCTCTGGTACATTTCTTTACTGCATCCGCATTTTCACAATCTCCTGTGGCCACCGCGTTGCAGATTGCGGCTTTGGTGACACCTTCGCAACTGCAGATCAATGCATCATCCGGAAGAGCTTCCAGACCAGAAGAAGGCGCTTTACTGTCACGCTGTTGCCCAAAAAGGAGAAGTTCTGGGTGTTCTGCCAACGGCAAACTATTATTAACCGTCTGAAGCAACATGTTATAACTTGCAGCTTCTCCGACGAGTATCCCGCCCAGTAGGCGCGTGCCGTCTGTACTGATATTCAACCGCTTATAAATCCCCTTATTGCGATCCTCCAGTACGATCGTATGCGCATAAGGTTCGCTGATAAAAGGATCTCCGAAACTCGCTACATCAACTCCCATCAATTTTAGCTTGGTACTCATATCAAACCCCTTAAAGGATTTGATATCACCTACGATATTAGCCGCCGCAATTTCAGCCATCTCATAACCCGGTGCAACGAGTCCATAGACCATATCTTCCACCAAGGCACATTCGCCGATTGCATAAATCGCAGGATCCGAGGTCTGCATGTGTGCGTTAACTCGTATTCCGCCACGCTCGCCGACCGCAAGGCCTATTTTCTTGGCAAGCTCATCACGAGGACGTATACCAGCAGATATTACCAATAAATCTGTCTCCAGCGAGGTCCCGTCGTTAAAAGCGATTCCAGTGAGATGATGATCACCCAACAGCTGGCTTGTGGATTTTTGCAAGAAGCAAGTCAAACCCAATGCTGCTAACTTATGCTGCAAAAGTTTACTGGCATTATCGTCAATCTGACGGGGCATCAGACGGGGGGCAAATTCAATCACAGCCGTTTCTTTAAGACCAAGGTCTACCAATGCTTTAGCCGCTTCCAATCCTAAAAGTCCCCCGCCCATAACTGTGCCTGTCTTGACTTTAGCCGCATATGCTTTAATCAATTCCAGGTCTTCAATTGTACGGTAGAGGAATACACCTTCTTTGTCGATACCAGGTATTGGAGGAACAAAAGGTGCAGAACCTGTTGCAAAAACTAAATAATCATATTTCACGGTAATCCCCTTTAGAGATGCAACTTCTTTTTCTATAACATTTATACCGACAATAGGATCACCTAGATGGATTTCTATATTATTTTCAGTGTACCACTCTTTTTTCAACAAAAAAAGTTCAGTAACTGAAGAATATTTAAAATAATCAGTCAAATGCACACGATCATAGGCTCGAATTTGCTCTTCTGAGAAGACAACGATATCTAAATCATTCGATTTCTGCTTTAATTTTTCACAAATCTTATTACCGACCATCCCATTTCCGACAATAACAACCTTTTTTTTATCCATGACCCTGTTTTTATTGTATAAAAATCAATTTCTAGTTTCAACAAGACTAATTTATGGAATAAAAAATTAAAAAATCAAAATAAATATGATTTTTATAATACTTTTTCATAAAAAACATATTAAAAATACATTAAAACATGATTTTTATCATATTTTTTATTATTTTTATACATATAAACGATTGAAAAATAAATAAAATGGAAAATTTAAAGCAAAAAACCCTATTTATAGTAGGATCCGGACCTGGAGATCCAGAATTATTGACAATAAAAGCTTATAAAGCGATAAAAAGTGCTCAAGTACTCTTATATGACAACCTAATTAATAGGGAAATCCTACAAATAGCAGACAAAAACTGTAAAAAACACTATGTTGGAAAACATCCATATGGAAAATACGTCCCACAGCAGGATATAAATGAACTTATCTTATATTATTGTAGCAAATTCGAAAGAGTGGTACGACTTAAGGGCGGAGATCCCTATCTTTTTGGACGTGGTTTTGAAGAATGGCTCACCGTACAACACCGATCTATTAACATCAGCTACATTCCGGGCATCAGCAGCATGCAAGGCGCTGGACTCAACGACATTCCGCTAACACACCGTGGTGTAAGTGAAGGGGTATGGGCATTGACGGGTATGAAAAAAGATGGAACACTTTCTGCCGATCTGCCGCTCGCCGTTCAAAGCAGATCGACCGTAGTCATTTATATGGGAATGCGTAAGCTCGACGAAATCGCACGCACCTACGTACTATACGGAAAAGGGGAAACACCAGCTGCCATTATACAGCATGCGAGCTTGCCCCAGCAGAAACAAGTATGCTGCAAAGTCAAGGATCTTGTCATGATAAGCAAAGTACATAACATGGGGCATCCGGCAATTATCGTCATCGGAGCGGTTGTAGACTTGCAGCATACATTGGCGGTAGCTGCCGAGCAGCGGCACATCATCTAGCGCTATAGCGCTGTCAATTTCAGCACGCCATCACTTTACAAGAATAACGATGTCACATACCAGCAGATATATAATTTATTTTAATTCTTATAATACATAGCTATAATGCTTTCTTTACATTTGGATTGATCCAGTAATCTTCATGATCAGTATGGGAGAAATACTCCATGGGAGTTACGTGGCAATCTATGGTTTCATTGAGACCATTTTCTGTATACATAAAAACCTCTTCCGAAGGAAGCACCATGCCGTTGATAATAGCGCCATAGTCCAGATAATGGAGATCAGATAGCAGCACGTTTACATAATTTGACACCACCCATTTTTCCATTTCTTCTTTACTCACCCGTTTTATACGATCAGCCAGAAACTTTACCTCCTCCATGTCTTTTTCAGCACTATCAGCAAAAAACAATTTCAAAAAGGCCTCATATTTATCGAATTCTTTATTTCGAATTGCTTCATTACGGAGAAACAACTTCTCGCCCAGCTGCCCACAGTGATCGACATATTTTTTCAGTTCCATCTGCGCAAGCTCGCCGTCCGACCATTTTTGCAGTTCAGAAAGTGCATATACATCGGTACCTTGCCCATCGCATTGATTGAGATACGCCCAGATATCACCCTCCACAACTTTAGGTTTATGATGATCCAGTACATTATAGCCTTGCGCGATCCATGCTTCTATTTGTTCTCTTCTCATAGCTGTTGTTTTAAAATTAAACAACAGCGAAACGGTAATCGTTTTCCTTTTTTCTAACTGAGATTTCTGGATTTCAATTCTGCATCCAAAGCTTTTTCATTTTTACCAAGATATTTATAGGCAATTACAGCCAATACCAGTGGAAAAATCGTCGGCCATGTAATTCCGGCAACGAACAGGCTATACCCAGCAATACCCACACAAAATCCAATGATCGAAGCATTGATTACTTTAGTGGATTTGGATTTCTTTTTGAGAACCAACAACTCTTCATTGGTCAATTCATTTAATTTCTTTTCTTCCATGCGGTTTATTCGATCTTCAGGTTAGTTACTTGATCTATTTGATGCGAATATAATTATTTAAACGGACAACTCTTACCTAAATTTTGTCAGTAAAAATGCAAAAATTTCAGTTTTCATGAAAAAATTTCAGCTTTTTCACCGTGGTATTTTTTTTGCAATTGTTCGGATACAGTCGGCCGGCTGAAAATTTTAATTTTAATAAGTTGTTTTCACTTAATTAAAAGGAGGTTTATCATGAAATTAGCAAAAAGAAACTGGAACAATTTATCGATGTTCTCGCCCATGTTTGATGATTTTAACCGTGAACTTTTAAACTGGAGCAACAAAAACTACTCGCCTACCAGCACCACGGTCCCAGCAGTAAACATCAAGGAAAATGGCGACAACTTTGAAGTTGAAGTGGCAGCACCAGGAATGGCCAAAGCGGATTTTAAAATTACGCTTGATGGCAATCTTCTAACTATTTCCTCCGCCAAGGAAGAGCAGCATGAAGAACAAAAAGACAATTATACGCGTCGGGAATTCAGTTATCAATCTTTCCAACGGAGTTTCGAGCTGCAAAAAGATGTGGTGGATCAGGATAACATTGAGGCTCATTATGAAAATGGTATGCTCAAACTGACAATTCCAAAAAAAGAGGAAGCCAAACAAAAGGAACCTCGAACAATTTACATATCCTAAGTCCTATAATACCAACTAGTATGCTGTTGGTCTCCAGAACGGGGACCAACTTCTTTGTTTTCCAAACTTACCGAAATCATGAAAAGATTGAACAATTATAGCATTGAAGTGCATATTCCCTGCAAGGATAGTTACATTAAGCTTGCTACTTTTGACCTGGGCAACTGCCCCAAAATTGTAGATGAACTCTTCAATGAATTGCTCGGTTCGACGGAACATACACCGAACAGATTGTTGCGCATCGACCTGTTACTCCATGAAGAAGCGGATATACAAATTCCAGTCCGATCCATCAATTGTACCTTGGATGAACTTGCAGACAACACCAAAGCAATTATCAAAAAAGCTTTTCGGGCATTGAATCTGGAATAGCACAGTTGGATTCAAACATATTTTTTACAATAAATTTTTAAGGAAAACTTGATTTTCTTCCAATCGATTTATAATTTGGCCACGGTTTTTTCCTCAAGAAATCACAGGAATCCGAACCGGCATTTTTTGAAAGCTATTATTCTATCTTAAAACATAAATTTTAGTTATTGGATCATGTTTACAAAATTACTAATTACAAACCAACGCCCACGTCTATCTTTCAGGCCTTTTCTTGCTGCACTTGTGGTGCTTGCAAACAGTTTTTACCTCTCAGCGCAGGTAGCTGCTCCCAGCAAATCAAGCTTCGAAGCAAGGTTGCTCAATATCGAAGCTCCCAGCAATGAGCCATTCCGCTACAACACCACGTTAACCAACGCAAGTAGCCAGACCCTTATTTACAACTTAGATGCACAGCTACCGCAAGGTTGGCAGATCAGCTATCGCGTAGATGGATCGCTCGTAACCTCTATTCAGATGCAACCGGGCAAAACGCAAGAAATCGGCATCGAAATTAGTTGCCCAATTACCGCTAAACCCGATAAATATAAAATTCCTCTTAAAGCAACTTCACCGATAGATAATTTCCAACTGGAATTGGAAGCTGTCGTTAAAGGGTCTTATGCGCTGGAGATGACTACGCCTACCGGCAGGCTCAGTGACGAAGTCGTATCAGGCAGTAACAAAGAAATTGTTCTGCAACTTAAAAACACAGGAACACTTCCCCTCAACACCTTGGAACTGGGATCACAACTGCCCACCCGCTGGGAAGCCACATTCACCCCAGCTACAATCAAGCAACTTGAAGCGGGGAAATCCGTTGATGTCAAAGTAAATCTTAAAGTTCCGGACAAAACAATCGCCGGTGATTATGCTGCTAAATTCGATGTCAAGTCTGCCAACAGTACTACAGATCTTTCGTTTCGCATTATTGTTAAAACTTCGCTACTTTCTGGCTGGATCGGACTATTGGTCATCTTTGCGGCAATAGGACTGATATATTACCTCATCCGAAAATATGGAAGAAGATAAATCCTGATTTGATAATCCCAAAGACTCTCAACATGAAGGATCCTATTATTCAACTGTCAAGTTTGACAAAGAGCTATGGCAAAACGAAAGCAGTGGACGCTTTGGACCTAAAGATTTATCCGGGTGAAATCTTTGGACTTCTTGGGCCCAACGGAGCAGGTAAAACGACAAGTATCTTAATGATGCTCGGACTTACCGAGCCGAGCTCTGGCAAAGCCTACGTTTGCGGACATGATGCCACAAGAAATCCTATCGCTGTCAAAAGAAAGGTAGGCTACCTACCCGACAATGTGGGTTTTTATCCCGAAATGACCGCTTTGGAAAACTTAAGTTTTATTGCGGAACTCAATGGGCTACCAAGAGCTCAAGCGCGCATAAAGTCGCAAGAAATGCTCCAAACAGTGGGCTTGGCAAACGAAATGCACAAAAAAACCGCTGCCTTTTCGCGTGGAATGAAACAGCGGCTCGGCCTGGCTGAAGTGCTCATCAAAGCACCCGCTGTTGCTATACTCGACGAACCAACTCTGGGTATTGACCCCAAAGGTGTGGACGAATTTTTGGAACTGATCAAACAGCTCAGCAAAGAGCAGAACCTCACCGTACTGCTCTCCTCGCACCATCTTCATCAAGTACAACGCGTCTGCGATCGAGTGGGTATCTTTGTAGGAGGTAAACTGCTGGTCGAAGGCTCCATCGACAGCTTGGCAAACAACCTCCAGCAACAAGAAGGCGTCAGTACAGTTATCATGCTTGAAAATAGTGGCGACAGTAAACGCTTTGAGTCGGCGCTCCAAGAACTCCCCGGGCTTCGGACTCTTTCTTTAGACGGCGACAGTATTAAGTTGAAATCAGAAAAAGACAACACCGCCGATGCCGTCCGTATCCTGGTACAGCATGGCGCTGCAATTGTTTCTGTACAGCGCAATGATTATGCGCTTGACCAAATCTATCATACGTATTTCGAAAATAGTAAATTATAAAAATGATGAATGTATTGATCAATAAGGAGGTTGCCACACATATCCGCAGCTGGCGCTTTATCGTGCTGATCCTGCTGATTGTACTGACATTTGGCGCATCCCTGTATGTTTCATCTTCAGGACTTAAAGAAGCTGTCGGTAATATGAAAGATCCCGACCAGTCATTCCTTTACCTCAAGCTGCTTACAACGACGGATAACTCGATCCCTCCATTCCATGTGTTTCTGAATTTTTTGGCTCCCCTATTGGGTATAGCCCTTGGCTTTGATGCCATTAATGCCGAGTATAACAGCGGAACTTTAACACGACTTGTGGCACAGCCCATCTACCGCGACAGCCTTTTAATTTCCAAGTTTTTTGCTCCGCTGATTGTTGTGAGCACCTTGTTTACCGCACTCGTCTTGCTCATGATCGGGGGAGGATTAATCGGCACAGGTGTGCGGATAGAACCACAGGAACTCCTGCGCATCTTAGGATTCACCCTGATCAGCATACTATATGTTGCCTTTTGGCTCAGTCTGTCGATATTGCTTTCCATTCGTTTTAGGCAGCCAGCAACTTCAGCGTTGACAGCCATCGGCATCTGGCTGTTTTTTACGGTATTTTTTCCGATTTTGGTCAACTTGGCCATACGCCCATTTTTACCCAATCCCAATTACATTTCAGAGCAGGAATACCTGAGTTACAACGAACTCATACTTAACCTGCTCCGCCTATCGCCCAGCCAGCTTTACACCGATGCCACTACGACCTTATTGATGCCATCGGTACGCAGCCTCGGCCCCATTGCCATGGAACAGATGGTTGGCGCCATTCCGGCTCCACTTTCCTTTCGCGAGAGTTTCCTGATGGTATGGCCGCAGATCAGTGGGCTTACAGCAGCCATGATGATCTGCTTTGCTTGGTCCTATTTCATTTTTATGCGAAGAGAAATTCGGAATTAGGAAAATTGATAATCGATTGAATATGTTTAAAAGCTGGATCTAGGCCGGTCAAATCGTCGTGCAATAGATTACAAAAATTAAAGGTTGCCTGGAGTAGCTCCAGCAACCTTTATGCATTTAAGCTACCCCCCTGCGCAGAGGACGCTCCGTAAACAATGATCTGCTATAGACTGTTCGAATTTATGTATCGCTTGTGCTTTTTAATGCCCATGCTACCAGCACCGGCTGAAAAAATAAGCGTGCCAGGCGTTTACCGTCCGTATCCAAACCAAATCCATCACGGCGATCGGTATATTGCGCAATATTTCCAGGAAATACAGCCGTAAAAAAAGCAGCAGCAATTTTTCCAACCTTCGACCGCTGTTTAGCAGGCGCCAGTATGAGTGCTGCCCCCAGGGCAATTTCAGCGTAACCAGAATATACAACGGTGTCGTCTTTGGAGATCGGCACCCAATCTGGCACTTGAGCCCGAAATTCTTTACGAGAAAATGTCAGGTGTCCAATTCCCGCCACAACTAAAAATGCACCTAAACCATACCGTGCAATTTTCTGCATTTGCGATTTATCCTTCATCTTTTAAATTTTAAAGAGTACAGCTATCTTAGTGGAATTGTTTTTCCATGCTTAAAAAAGAAGTATCCAATTTGAAAAAAAGCGGATTATCCATTATGAGGAAATCCGCTTTACTAGATAGACATAGGGAAATCCGCCATATTGGGCAGCGTCTCCCATAGACCGAATCGATGTCAAGCAATAAACATTTCCCGTCGTTCAATCGTTTTCAAAGAAATAAATTCAATGCAGTCCGCACTAATTTCAAAACCAAAAACAGCCTATCTGTAGTTGATAGGCTGCCTTTCGAATAGGAATACAAATCGATCAACCTATCCAGACCTAAACTGTCCTCGCTGATTGAAGGTTTTAAATAAATTCATCGTAATTCCTATTGATGTAAATTCTTTACTGGATCACACCACCCAGTGTTGGGTCTACCCCTACCCTAGCATTACTTAGGCCGTTTTTAAATGCATCTATCGCATCCTGTCCGTTGGTAAAGCGCCAGTCTGTTTCCTTGTTGATATTAAACCATACAAAACTTTTTATTTTCGGAAACTGCGTTTCCAGCTGGACAAACATATCGTTGATCCATGCGGCTTTATCACCGCCTGTCGATGAGCAGCCCATTTCAGCAATAAAAATAGGTTTGTTGGGGAAAGCAGTAGTTAGCTTGTTATAAAGTGGACCAAAAACCTGTGCAAAGGACTGCCAGGTAGACCAGCTCTGAGAGGTCCCAAAATTGTATCCGTCCATACCGATCAAATCCACATAGTCATCACCCGGATAGTAGGATTCTACCGATTGCGGATTTTTACTGCCATTGGCATTATTAGGTGCCCAGGCCCAACGTGCATTTGTACCGCCTGCCGCACGCACCTTATCGTGCACATAGCGAAAGGCTTTGATATAAGTAGCTACGGGTACCACTTGATCATTCTGCATGCTCCAGGGATACCAGTCCCCATTAAATTCGTGCGCAAATCGCAGTACGACCGGCTTACCAAATTTAGCCAATGCTTCCCCATAGCGTTTGATGTCGTTATCGTATTTTCCGGACATCAATTCATCGAGGCCCATCATGGGTTCCCAGGTTACGTGTGGTACATAGCCCGCTGCGGAAGCTTCCTGGCAAAATGCCGAAGGAAATTCGCGACTACCATCCGCAGTCCAGCCATTAAACATCATGGCCATACTCGGATTCTTACCAAAGCCGTTGTAGAAAGGCATCGGCGTCCCCGAATCATCAAAGAATCCCCAGTAAAGCAAGCTAGCATCAGCTTTTTGATTGACTTCGAGCGCAACAACACTCGATTTACCACCAAAAGTTAGAGCAAAAGATGCTGTCCCCGCCTGTGCCGGGACACCACTTATTTTATATAGCAATGAGCCATAGCCTTTTTCCAAACGCCCCTGCTGCAAGGTCGCCGTCAAGCCCAAGACACCGGTTGAGGCGATGGACGCTCCATTTTCAAAGGCTGCTCCATTACCACCAGCATACGGAAGATACACCTCTGCCTCGTACGTAGTTCCTGCAACGGCAGCTTTTGACACTTGCATAAATGCCGCATCCAGCGATTGAATCTCAGCAGATCCGTTAATAATTTCGGCATTGTTTTTTGAGCAGCAGCACAAGTAAAAACAAAGTGTTATGAGCAATAAATAAGATTTTTTAGCCATCATTATGATATAAGTTTTATGCGTTAATTTTTATTTTACAAATAGAATGTCATCAAAATAGATTGTTTCATCCTGCAGAACGTTCCAGTTATTCAATCGCCATCCAAATTTTCGGAAGGTCGTTCCTTTACTCCACATCGGTTTAGCGGCACCTTTGCCGATTGGAATTTTATAATAGGTCCACTCTTTTGTGACGATAATCCCCACTCCGGCAAAATCATTTCCATAGCCATCCGGCATTCCGTCGCCCATTAAAGCCATTTGTATCCCTTCATTCCCAGCACCAGAAGTCGTTCCTTTCGCCCAGAACGTAATGTAGTTATAACCTTTATCTTCAAAGCCAACCGTATTGACCAGTCCGCCGGGAGAGTAATTATTTGCTGCATATTTAATTGCCAACGAAGAGGTTCCCCGTTTAAAGACGCTGGTGGATATTGATTGACTAGATCCGTAATCGTCGCCATCTTTATTGGCTCCGATATTGGCGCCATAAGTATCCGTAAACACCTGCAGGGCAAGATTTAAATTGACCAATTCAAATGCACTCTTTGTTGTTCCAAATGGTGTTACCAAATCAATCGTTGAGCGCGGGATGCCACCCATCTCAGGCACTTTCACCTGTAGACTATTTGCAGACTGTGCAAGGATAGGAATTGCCGTTTCGCTGTTGGAAAACTTCAAAGCGGTTACTTTGTCGAGATTCTGTCCAGCGATGGTGATGGTAGCGCCCGGCGTTACATTGATCTCCGATGTTGTATTTGCAGACGGAAACAGGCCTGCAATATTGATATCCACCACAGTAGTTGCTCGTTTTTGATCCAAGGTATAACGGCTTGGATTGGCAATCTGTACCGCTACAACCAAATGTTTACCAAAATTATCCGGGTCTGTAATAACACTGTTGTCCACTTCCAGATAAAAGGTTGCAGCCCCATTCTCCGGCACATCCAGTCGATTGGGCAAGCGGTAGTTTTTGGTCGGAAGTACCTTGTAATCCGCGCCAAGGGTCCCCTGCCTTAACAGCTGCTCAACGGTATCTGTATTCGCTTTAACGTCAACGCTAAAAGCGCCTTTCGCTGTCCCGGATACGGATGCACCTAATAGGATTTTTGTTTTGTTGGATTGTTCATCGACGGTATAGTTCATTCCCGTTGGACTGATCCCATTGGATGATCCCGGAACGGGATAGATCGCATTTGATCCCATGGAAAAATTAACGCTCTGCGGCATGTAAATGAGCGAATCGCCATATTCCTTTGCCGAATCATCCTTTTGACAGGCCGCCAGAGTCAAGGCCATAGCCCAGACACTAAATATCCTGTACATGTTATTCTTATAATTGAGTAGATTCATCTGTTCACTCCTCTTTTTGTTTTTTCAACTAGTTAATAAACTTCCATAACCTTGCTTGCTTGCTTGCTTGCTTGCTTGCTTGCTTTTCTATTACCAGCCTGGATTTTGGACTAGTGTCCCGCCGCTGATATGGATTTCCGCTTGCGGAAAAGGATAGAAGTTCATCTTTGGCGCTATGAAAACCCTATTTTGAACTTGTCTCGTTTCGTATTGCAGCGTACCAGAAGTTGTTTTTGTTACGGTAACACCATAGATCGGTTTATTCAATACGGTGGCGGCATCGCCCCAACGGATCAAATCCCAATAGCGGTGATTTTCAAAGGCCAGCTCCACTTGACGTTCGTGTTTGATCGCTGTACGCAACTCCGCTTTGCCGCTGGCCTGCACCGCTGGCATATCAACCCCCGGACGGGCTCTTAACTTATTAATTGCCTCCCGGGCAGTAAGCCCCCAGCCATTGGCTTGATCGGGGCCATAAGCTTCATTCATTGCCTCCGCATAAATCAGCAACAGATCGCCGTAGCGGAACAGTGGCCAGTTGTGCGGATTGGTAGCGTTATTGACCAGATTAACATTGTCATTAACAAATTTCTTCAGGTAATACCCCGTTCTACTCGCGTTGGCACGTCTCCTATCATCCGTTCCGCCGGCTGTCTGATCGATCGTACGGTTGTTCCACTCACTTCCATTCACCACGACCGTATAGCCGAGACGCGGATCCCGATTATCATAAGGCTTACTCGCTGAATAGTTGTCCAGCTTTTCGTAGGCCGACACCAGATTCTCGCTCGGTGTGACTCCACTCAATCCGCCGGGTGTGGCAATCGGATAATTTGCACGCTCGAGATCGTTGCTGGCCGCGTAGCGGATCGCCATAATGGTTTCGGCACTATTTAGCGTATTGTTGCCAAGAAAATAATTTCTGTAATTGTTGTCGAGCGCATTTTTTCCACCTGCATCATCCATGCGATCGGCAAATTGCAATGCCTCCGCAGCAGCTTTTGCAGCACGTTGCCATTTGGTGATATCGTTACCGGGATTATGCAGCGGACTGGCGGCATAGAGCAGCACACGCGCTTTCAGCATAAGCGCAGCACCCTGATTAAAGCGGCCATCCAGATTTGTAAATTGTGAGGTTTTCCAGTTTGGCTGCAGGTCTTTTACGTGGCTATCGACAGATGTCACGATATATTCGACGACCTCCTGAAACGAAGAAGCAGCAATCGCTGGCTTCTCATTCACGCTAAACGTTTTGGTCAATAAAGGCACGCCGCCATAGCGCTTGATCAGCTCAAAATAATAGTATGCCCGAAGCACGTGTGCTTCAGCTATTGACCAGCCCATGGAGGCTACATCGTTCAGGTACTTAGTACGCGATTCTTGCGTGATGGTATCGCGGTTGACAGCAAGTAAAGCTTTGTAGTCACCCCCTTTTTTGTCGATGTATTCCAAAAAATAATTTGCGGCATAGATGCCCGAATAATACATATTGTAACGATCGTCGGGATTATTAAACGCGCCCCAGTTGCCATTATTAAACAAGTAAACGTCTCCTATAGTATTGGTCTGCTGGGCTTCATCGGTAGCCGCAGCAAAGAGATTTCCGTCCAGCGCCGCAAATTCGTTTCGCTGGGACAGATAAGCATAGGGTGTATTGGCCAGCTGCATCAGACTTGCGTAGTTGCCATCGATATTATGCTCGGTGGGCTGCGTGTCGAGACGCGTATCCAAAAACGACTTCCCACAGCCCGAGAGACTAAGCACTGCTATCGCAATTGCTATTTTGGTGGTTATATGATCACGTAAATACATGGGATAAACAATTAAAAGGTAAATGAAATTCCTAGATTATAAGATTTCAGCGCCGGATAGCCCGCAGGTGTCTCCGGGTCCATTTGGTATTTCCGGTAGAATGAAGACCAGACAAATGGATTAACAGCGGTCAGGAACACCCTGAACTTCTGCATGTGCAATTTCTCCGATACAGCGGATGGTAAGGTATACCCGACCTGCAGCGACCTCAACTTGAGGAAGTCTCCATTTTTCATCCAAAAGGTTGAATTGGTATAGTTGTTCGCATTGCTCTGCGTCGTTAACCGCGGAAAAGTTGCGTTATTGCGAGTATCAATGCCCTCCGTTGGATAATATGC
This sequence comes from Sphingobacterium sp. UBA3549, assembly GCF_002376635.1. Classification (NCBI taxonomy): domain Bacteria; kingdom Pseudomonadati; phylum Bacteroidota; class Sphingobacteriia; order Sphingobacteriales; family Sphingobacteriaceae; genus Sphingobacterium; species Sphingobacterium sp. UBA3549. The sequence goes on from NZ_DFOE01000008.1 coordinate 205,989, forward strand.
CCAAGCATTTCCGGCAATGGGATAAATTGTCGTGTTTCCCACAAAAGGAACCACATGATTGTAAGCGGCGCCCAATAAATTGATATCCATACCTGCTGCTCCTTGAAATAAAGCCGATAGATCAATGCCTTTGTACGCTAGCCCGAGGTTGAATGCATAATACCATTTAGGATAGGCCGGTTTGCCAATAGCTGTCACATCGCTTTGGTCGACAAAGCCATTCTGGTCCAGATCTTTGTATTTCAGATCCCCCGGTTGCACCGGACCGAAGCTTGGTTTGGCGAGTCCATCTTTCAGGCTGCCATCGGCGTTAAAATCCTCAAATTGGTAGAAGCCGTCCGCCACCAGCCCCATGGGTGTACCGATAGCACGCCCAGTTGTATTGGAGAAGGCATTTTTATTGGGTATCTCGGCCTGATAAACGATCTTGTTTTTCGCATAGGTCGCCATCATACCCAGGTTCAGCTGTAGCGCTCCGATCTGCTCCTGATAACTCAGCCCCAGTTCAATCCCTTCATTGTTCACCTTACCAATATTCTGAAGCGGCAACATATCTGCGCCGGTATAGCCCAGGTAGCCCGCTATGAGGTTGTTTCGTGTAATGATGCCCGATCTGCGATCGCTAAACCAAGTCGCCTGAAAATCAAGATTTTTAAGTAGCCGCATATCCAGTCCCAGTTCGTATTTCATGCTTTGCTCAGCGGTAATATCTGGCGTAGCCAGACGGCCTAATCCCAGTCCACCATTAAAAGACAGACTATTGTTGCCCGTTACACTGCCAGGGAGGAAACGATAATACTGCTGATAGAGGTATCTACCCTGCAGTGTCTGGTCGTTGCCGGTCTTTCCCGCGGCGATGCGCAGCTTGGCATAGTTGATCACCGGATTATCTTTGAGGAAATCCTCTTCCGATAGTACCCAGCTTAAAGATGCTGCAGGATACAATTTCCAGCGGTTTCCCGGTGCATAAGCATCCGATCCGCTGTATCCCCAGCCGAGTTCGGCGAAGTATTTCTCCTGATAAGCATAAGATGCCCTTCCAGAAATCTGCTGATAGTGGTAAGCAATTTTTGACGCATCCTCATTTGCATCGGGGATCATATCGCTTGCATAGTAATTGACCACGGCGTTAATATGATGTTTACCGAACTGCCTTTTATATCCAGCCGAAAGGTTGGACTGCCGCCAGGTCAACTGCCCATAAGGGGTGTTGGTTCCGAAAACTATCGGTGTATTCTGATCGGCGGTCGCCTGTTTACCTTCGTAATAACGGGCATAGGTAGCGGTTTTATTCTGGATCACACGCGACCAGGTGTTAAAAGAAACCGCCTGTTCAAGGTATAATCCTTCCGTCAGGAAGCTCAGATCTTCCCGTAGGCTAAAGTTCCCTTGTAATGTACGGTCATGCGAGGCATACATGCCCAAGGCATTTAGTTCCGCAACCGGATTGTTTGGATAAAGTGCATTACCCGACCATTGTCCTGTCTGCGCATCGCGCACAGGATAAATATTATTTGGGTAAGTCGTCAGCCGCTTCCAAAAATTCTGTGCATTGTCGTAGGTATTGTTGCTAAAGGGCTGGCTATAACTTTCGATGCGCCCGCCCAGATCAATCTTTCCAGTAAAGATTTTAAAGAACTTCAGGTCCACATTCGAGCGTAGATTATACCTTTTGAGGCCTGTATTTCGGCTTGCTTCAGCACCACTTGGAATATTGAAGAGTCCCGTTTGATCCATATAATCCAAGTATAGATTATATTTAGCCACCTCCTTCATGCCGCCCTGCATATTGACATAGGTATTGGTGTAGCGGCCGTTATTTCGCAGCGACTCGTTGAGCCAGTCCACATTGGTACCGGATCCATCTTTGTACTGCTGTAGGGCTTGATCGCTGTAGACCGGAGACCACTGAAAGCGGTTGCCATTGAGCGCATAGGCATCGTTACTGATGGCCTGATTGTATAGATTGGCGTACTGATAAGCGTCGTAAGGCTTCCTGATCTTGACAGCCTGCTGAATGCCAGATATTACCTGCGCATCAATGCGAAACGTATCGGTATTGGCGCGTTTTGTCGTCACCCACAACACGCCATTGGCGCCTTTCATGCCAAATGTGGCTAGACTCACCGGATCTTTCAAGATGGTCACAGTTGCGATCTCACCGGCGGCAAGGTATTGAAAATAGAACGATATATCCACCTGAAAACCATCCACGTAACAGACCAGGGCAGCCTGATCGTACGTTGCTCTTCCCCGCATCATGAGTGTTGCCTGATCGTATCCCGGCTGTCCATTGGTTTGGCCTACCATCAGTCCATTCAGATGTCCATATAAGGTATTGGTTAAGTTTGCCACAGGTATCTTTTCCAGTTCCTGTCCACGTACTGTAGCATAATTTTTCACCTTTTGGCTGTCCGTAGAATCCGGGACAATCCATTCGCCCGGCTGCTGCGCCTTCAGCGATGTGCTTCCCGACCAAACGGCAAAAAGTAAGGCGGTAGCCTTTTTTATCATTGAATAGGTATTCATAGTTTAAAGTCTTCTAATAGGGTCAGTCTTATCAATTAATAGCCCGGATTCTGGATCAGATAACCTTTGTTCACCTCACCTTGGGGGAAAGGATTTAACAATTGCCTAGGATGCCAAAACCCATTATAACGTACCGCATTTCCAAAATTGGTATTTCCCGAAGGCAAAGCGTCACCACCGTTATTAAAAACCAGAAAACGGATCGGTCCACCGATGATACCCTTGTCGATCTGACTATCCTTCCAATGTTTCAGGTCGTTAAATCGGTATTTTTCCTGAATAAACTCGATAGCCCATTCCCGCTGAATAATTTTGCGTAGTTTATCTTTATTGGTCTCGGTGACAGCTGGCAGTCCGGCACGCTGATGGATTACGTTAAGGCGGTTAAGTGCTTCGACAGGTTGCCCCATTTCGTTATATGCTTCTGCCGAACTTAAATAATATGCCGCCAGACGGAAAATCGGAAAGTCGAACCATTCGCGACGTCCTGCTTTATAGTAAAACTTGGTCGGCTGTCCGGCACCGAAATGGTTGACGTCCTTATAATGCTCGTTCATGTGCCAGATGGGATCGCCGGGGTTGTTGTCGGCCTGCATTTCCCAACCGTTGAAATCAGCGCGCATGCGTGGTTCCATCTCCTTAAACTTGGTAAGGTATTCCGAAAACGGAGCCGTCTGACCTACCCCTGGCCAGCTCTGCTCTGTGCCGTCTGCCTTGTAGTAGTTTTCCAGCATACTGCTCGATAGCACCGCTCCATTGGCCTGATAATGAAAATTGACAACATTAAAAATATTGTATGGACCAGCACCACCAGACGATGGCACCTGTTGTTTGAACGCTAAGATTACTTCCCGGTTGCTTGGTGTGGAAGTAGCTGTACCGTAGTCAGCCAGCGGATTTCCCGTATTGATAATACGCAATCCCCCCGCCCCTTCGGCTTCTTTGATCAGGGCTTCACTGGCTTCGAGCGCAACATTCCAACGTTGTGGATCATTGTTCCCAAAACAGATCAGCGCATTGTTTGCCCCCAACTGTAGATAAGGTGTTGCATTATTGAATAATGGACGCGCCGCATAGAGCAAAGCTTTTGCTTTAATTGCCAATGCTGCCGACTTGGTCATCCTGCCCAGTGAATTATCTGCCCAGCGCGAAGGTAAGATGGCCGCAGACTGATCACACCAGCTTACAATACTGTCCAATACATTTTTTATCGGCGCGCGCTGGATAGCCAGTTCTTCCAGATTGTTTAAGGAAGTCAGTGGAAAACTTTTGGAGATTATCGGAACCCCACCATACATGATAAACATTTGCGTATAGCGGTAAGCGACAAGCGCCTGCATTTCGGCCTGTACGATTTTCTTATCCGAGTCGCTCATATCAGGCACCCGGCCGATATTTTCCTTGACGAGGTACGCTTTGCGGATCGCCTGAAAGTTGTCGGTGTAACCGTCGTTGCCGTAACCACCATTTGATCCCATGTCCTGGCTATTTGAATTGGGGGTAAAGCCACCGCCAAGAATAGATACCGCCGCCACACTGCCGGGGATCTGCACCCAAAAAGCCTGACTGCCCGCCAGCTGATCATCGGTGCTCGGTGAATAATAGCCGTTCCAGTTCAGCCCCTGGCGCAAAGAGGCAAAATAGGCACCCGCAATGGCATTATAAGCGTTGGCGGACTGGTTAAAAATTGTATCCACCGTCGGATTACCCCCGGGAGGGACCTGCAAAAAATCTTTTTGGCAAGATATACTACTTCCCAAGATCACCATGGACATGGAAGCAAACAAAGCCTTTTGCCAATAGCGTTGTATTATATCGATCATATCTGTAAGTTTTAAAATGAAATGTTCACACCCAGGTTGTATGTTCTCACAAGCGGGAATATATAGCCGTTGCTATTCTGACTAGTCGACTCGGGATCTATCCCTTTCACGAGCTTGGTCCAGGTGACGAGGTTATTACCACTGGCATACACCCGCACGGCGCTTAGCCCGACACGCTGCAAGAGTTTGCTGTCGCGGACGGTATAGCCTACAGAAGCATTTTTCAAACGCAAAAAGTCTGTTGAGCGCAGCCAGAATGTACTCCGTACTTTCGAGGCTTGGGATACACCGTCAATAGCATTTAGTGCCGGGTAAAGGATCTCCTGTCCACTTTCATATTTTTCCTGCGTCCATCTGCCACTATTAACTTCCTCTACGATACGATTGCCGCCGTAGTAGGTGTTACTGATATCATAAGAGCCTTTTGCGGTACCGATAAATAGTGTATTTAAGTCCCAGCCCTTGTAGGTCACACCCAAACGGAAGTTGTACGAGATCAGCGGAAAAGAAGGATAGCCAATTGGGATCATATCGTTGTTATCGATAATACCATCGCCATTGATGTCCTTATAGCGTAGGTCGCCAACATCCACCAGATTGCTAAAGCTATTGTAAGGACGGTTGGCCAGTTCGGCAGCATTGTTGTAAAACCCATCCGCGACCAATCCCTTTGGCTGGCCGATCATGTATCCCGTTTGGTTCATCCAAGGATATGGGAAAGCCGCTTCGGCCATGTAATCTATTTTATTGCGTGCGTAGGAGAAATTTCCTTTTAAGAAGTAGGTAAAGTCTTCGCTTAACTTATCGTCCCAGCCCAATTCAAACTCCCAGCCGCTATTGCTTACCCGACCAACATTGGAGACCGGGGTACCGGCAACGCCCAGATTCGCTGGAATAATGCTAGGCTGAACAAGGATAGAGGACCGTTTTTCATTAAAATAAGTCCCTGAAAAGGATAATTTATCACTGAAAAATTTCAGATCAAGCTGTACGTTGCTCTTTTTTGCCCGTTCCCAGGTGACCAGCGGATTTCCGACCGACGCTTCAATCGCCCCTGGAATATGCGGATTGGTTGCCGAGCCATCTGTGCTTCCAAAATAATAGCCATTGTTTTGATCCCCTAAATTCCATGAATTGGCCAAATAGAGGTAACGCATCCCACCGATCTGATCATTACCGACCTCACCATAGGAGGCCCTAATCTTGGCAAAGCTCAAAACGCTGTTGTCTTGCAAGAAAGACTCTTTGGAGATAATCCAGCCCGCAGAGAAAGCCGGAAAGAAGCCAAAACGCTTACCGGGAGCAAACTGTTCGGTCCCATTGTAGGCCATATTCACCTCGGCCAAATAGCGTTCGGCATAGTTATAGGTAGCACGCCCAACTAAGCTCATTAAACCCGATGGTGTATTAAAAGCTAGGTTGTTATCAATGTATTTTTGGGCATTCGCCAACACGAGCCCCGATACATTATGCTTTCCAAAGTCGCGGTTGTAGTCTACGCCAGCTTCATAATACATTTTTCTAAAACTGGAATTGAATAGGTAGTCGGTGAGACTATTATCGGTACTCACCATGCCCCCGATGTAGACGATTTCTGTCGGGTTTTGTGGATTTCGGTAAGCCGAATAAGTCGGCACGCCTGGCGTCACGGTATATCCTTTTGCATAATTATCGTCGTAAGCCACCGTGAAATGGGATTTAAGACCACGCGTCAGATAGTCCATTTTATGCTTCAGCACCGTCTGCGCACTGAGGTTGGTTCCCTGTGTGACGCCGTAGCCGCGCGTTACAAGATTGAGCGGATTAATCACCTGACTCGGGAAGCCTCCATTTCCCCCTCTTACCGTACCGATGGGATTCGTTGCGCTGCCATCGGCTCCAAGAAAGTTCAGGACAATTCGTCCGTCAACGATTCCGGGCGATATAAAAGGCCCATGCTTCAAGTTGAGCAATAAAGACTGATATCGCGAAGCCAGGTCAGATCCCTGCACGTTACTAAAATTATCCGACTTGGGGTTGGCAATTTTATTCTTTAGGAATTGGCCGCTGATGTTGACACTGATATCCAGATTTTTGACCACCTCAATATCGAAATTATTACGGAAAGTGTATCTAGAGAATTTTGGATCCACATCTGCTCCGGCTATTTTTGTATAGTTCAGAATACTCGTCTGATCAAAATATCCGATCGAACTGGCATATTTAAATCGTTCGCTGCCTCCCGAAACATTTAAGTTGTATTGATTTTGACGTCCTGTGCCATTGAAGAGTTCTTTGTACCAATCGTGACTGGTGTAATACAGTGCCGGACTGTTTTGCAGCTGTTGCTTCTGTTGCTCGTTGAGTGGCATGGCTGCAATTTCTGCTGCTGTATAATCTCGGTTGTTTTTAAACTTCCAAAGCTCATCTTCCGAAAACAACATATTATTATACGAACCGTTTCCTGAAGCATCCAGTTTTCGGATCGATTCATTTCTGCTGGAAGCAAAGTCATGCGAATTGGTCATGCCCATGAGCGATGTTGCGCGCGTAAACCCCGTGTTGGCCGAGAAACTAAAAGCAGGTCTTCCCGAGCGGCCCCGCTTAGTGGTAACGATAATCACGCCATTAGCGCCACGGATACCGTATACCGCTGTCGCCGAGGCATCCTTTAAGATACTGACGTTCTCAATATCGTTGGCATCAATGGCGTTCAACATGGTAAATGGATTTTCCGCAGGCTGCTGCACACCGTCGATAACGACAAGTGGATTGGCCCCATTTAAGGTCGATATTCCGCGGATGCGCAAAGTCGTTGCATTCTGCCCTGGTTCGCCGCTGTTCTGTATCCCAGTGATACCCGGCGCCATACCGACCAGCATATTACTGACATTGGCTACCGGCGTTTGTACCAGATCTTTACCTGCTACCACACTGACGGAACCTGTCACGGTCGGTTGTTTCTGTTTACCATAGCCGACAACCACCACCTGCTCCATTTGAATATTATCTTTATACAATTGGATGTTGATGGCTTTCAGATCGCCTACGACCCTACGTTGCGGCAAGTAACCGACGAAAGTATAGATAAGCGTATCGGTGGGAAGTGCTTTTATCGAATAATCCCCCGTGACATTAGTCAGTGTCACATTATTCGAATTTTTGACGCTGACATTAACGCCAGTCAGCGGACGCCGCTGCTCATCCACCACATTTCCAGAAATGCGGGTTTGCGCATGAGCCATGCAGGTGATGGACGCCATAAATATCCCTAAAAAGGCTACCTTTTTAGAAAAATGTACTGTCGAGCGTTCAAGACAAGTCGAATGACTGTCAGTGGACAAACAAATCATATTTATCAGTTCGTTTATAATTTTGAAATTATTTCCCTTACGGTAACCTGAGTGGTCAATCAATAAATTGGTTACAGCATTGCATCAAAATTAGGATATTGGCTATGCTTGAGGGATGAATTTTCGCAGAATATAGGGGGAAAAATGTTTCACTTCTCCCCTTTTAAAGCTTCTGGCGGTGTTTTTCCTGATAGGCAGATGGTGTAATCCCGCATTCTTCACGAAAAACTTTGGTGAAATATTTGGGATCCGTAAAGCCCACTTGGTAGGCAATTTCAGCGATCGACCACTGTCCGGTCTCGAGCATATGCTGCGCCCGTTGCAAACGGATGCTCCGGATAAATTCCACTGGTGTCTTGCCGGTCAAGTCAAAAATCCGGCGGTACAAGGTCGCTCTGCCCAAGGCAAATGCCTCACCAAGTCCCTGCACGGAGAGGTTCGAATTGCCCATGTTAGCCTCTACGTAGGCCAGCACTTTTGTGATCCACTCATTATCGAGTGAAGCCGTGTCCAGCTCACTGGGGGCTACTGAAACCTGCTTTTGATAGGTTTCCTTAAAGCGATCCTGCTGAGCGAGTAGATTTTTCATTTTTGAAACCAGCATTTCCATGCGGAACGGCTTGGTGATGTAATCGTTGGCTCCCATTTCGAGGGCCTGGAGCTGCCGCTGCTCGGAATTGACGACAGTCAGCAGGATAAAAGGAATAAAAGCCGTCCGTTTGTCTGTCTTAATCTTCTGGCAGAGCTCCGCACCATTCATTTCGGGCATATTGAGATCGCTGACGATCAGATCGGGATGCTCTGCAAGGGCCTTCTGCCAGCCTTCCTTTCCGTTGGAGGCCACAATAACCTGAAAATACGGCTGGAGAAATTCCTTCATGTAACTGCGGTAGTCGTCGTTGTCTTCCACCAACAGTACGGTTTTTTGCATCGAAAGAGCGGAGCCTATGTCTTCCGCTAGTACATCATCGGACACTGCTTCATTCCGATCCTGGATATCTTGCAACGGCAATTGCAGCACAAATGTACTTCCCTGTCCGACTTCGCTTTCAGCATGCAGGGTACCCTGATGCAGCTTGGCAAACTCCCGGCTGATGGCCAGTCCAATACCACTTCCCTGGTTGATCATATGTTTGGGCAGTTCGTTCTGAAAAAAACGTTCAAAAATCTGTTCCAACCTATCGGCAGCAATACCTATCCCCGTATCGCTGACGCGGATTTCGAGTCGATCACCCGACTGCGTATCAACGGAGAGCGTCACACGCCCCCCCTGGGGTGTAAATTTGAAGGCATTGGTCAACAGGTTGAAGAGTATGCGCTCCATTTTATCCGGATCCAGGGCTGCCCAAACATCCTCGCCCAAGGTTTCGAAGGCGAACTGCACCTGACGTTTTTCAGCCAGATCGAGAAATGAATCGTAGACCTCTTTACAAAGCCCAAAAATCCGGAGGTTCTTTTTATGTAGATGCAACTCACCAAGCTCCAGTTTCCGGAAATCCAGCAGCTGATCAACGAAATTGAGCAGGCGCCGAGCATTTCGGTGGATCAATTTGAATAGCCGTTGCTCATTTTCGGAATAAGGCTGATCCAACAATTTTTCTACTGGTGTCAGGATCAAGGACAGCGGAGTTTTAAGCTCATGGCTAACATTGGTAAAAAAGTGGATCTTCATCGCATCCAGCTCCTGCCTACGCAGCTGCTCCTGTTCCTGCTGTTCTTGCTTAAATTTCAGGCGGGTACGGCTGATGATCCGATAACGCCCCCATACCAGTCCCAGTACGATGACCAAGCCATAAAAACCATATGCCCAGGCACTCGCCCAAAAAGGAGGCATAATCTCAATATCCAGCTTGGCGTATACTGGATCGGCAGCACCACTTTCTTCGGCACGCACCACGAGCGTATATTTTCCGGGTGCTAATCCCGTAAAACTTATTTTTCGGCTGTTCCCATCCACGCTGACCCACTGGTCATGTAACCCCTGCATCCGGTAGCTGTAGTTTATTTTTCCGGCGTTGACAAAATTGAGCGCTGCAAATTGGATAGCAAACGCATTCTGATCGTATTTTAAAGCCAGTTTATGGGTGGTGGATATACTCTCCGACAGAATCAGGTTGCCCTCATATTGCTCCCCCACGCGCACACTGTTATTGAACAGCTGCAAGTCAGTAAACAGCAACGGATAACGATGCCCCCGGATAGGGTCATTGGGCGGAAAGAACAGGTTAAACCCATTGCTGCCGCCAAAAATCAATTCACCCGCTTTTGTCACAAATGCAGCGTCGTCATTGAACACATTGCCCTGCAATCCATCCGTTTCGTCGTAATTCCGAAAGGATAATTTTAGTCCACCGTTTACATACTGCGGTGAGATCCTGGACAGGCCGTTGGGCGTACTTGCCCAGATGGTGTGCTGATGGTCCATGATCAGGCGCAAGATGGTCTGGTGGGGCAAGCCATCGGCTTTGTGGTATTTGAAAAACTTCTTCTGCTGCGGATCGTAAATCGATAGGCCGTCCCGCGTGGCTATCCAAATGAATCCCTTTGCATCCTCGATGACATCCAGTACCGTGGTATTACACAAGCTATTTGCTGCACCTTGCTGATAGCTAAAATGCTGCAACAATTTTCGATTCCGATCATACAGTTCAATACCGGCCGAACCACCTACCCACAGGTTTCCCTTCCGGTCCTCCATGATGGCATTGACCGAAAAGTTAAAGGGATGATTGTAGCGGTAATCCACGAAGGTATTTGTGCTACGGTCCAAAAGCTGAAGTCCATTATTTAATGTTCCCACCCACAAACGTCTTTCCCGATCCTCAAATATTTCCCACACATTATCCTCCAATAAGCTCCCTGGCCGCTTGCTATCGTGTCGATAGTAAGTAAATCGCTGACCGTCGTAACTATTCAGTCCACCAAAATAAGTACCGATCCACAGCTTGTTATCGCGGTCGACATATAAGCTCGCAATAATATTACTTGAAGGCCCGCTTCCATTGTTGGCCTGCAGAAACTTTGTAAATGTTTTCGCTGCCCGATCGTAATAGAGTAAACCCCGCCCATTGGTACCGACCCATAGATTGCCGCGTCTATCCTCGGCAAAACAATTCACATCGTCAAAAGGTAAACTCTTTAGGTTATTCGGATCATGACGGTATTGTGGAAACGAAGACTTTGTCTCGCTGTAAGAATTAATTCCCGCTTTGAAGGTCCCCATCCAGATTGTTCCTGACGCATCCTTTAACAACGACTGTATCGCATTTCCCGGCAAAATTTCTTTTGTACCAAAATCATTCGAGATATAGCTAATGGTTCTCTTTTGTTTATCAACGAGGTTAATTCCACCGTGATCTGTAGCAATCCATATGTTGCCCCTATCGTCCTGCACGATGCCGTTAACGATATCGTTATTGAGTTGAAGCTGACCGACTTTTCGATCCAGTGTCAGCCATCTGTTATCTGCAGCAGAAAGCCAATAAACTGCATTCGCCTTACCGGGCACATAGATCCAGGCATCATCCTGTGCATCTATAAAAAGTTGATAGCCTTGCTCGCCATTACTTGCAGGCACATGAAGCCTTCTGACCAATTGATTATCCGAATCCCGTCGTACGTCGACTGTTCCATCTGGATACACTATCCAGCTCTGCTGTTTGGAATCAAATGCAAGTGAGGAGACCGCATTGCTGTAAAGCGGTCGGCTGCTGTTTTGCATATTCAAAAGCTGCGACTTCTTCTCCCGGATGAGGTATTTATAAATCCCCTCCCCTGGGTAGATAAACCAAAAATTCCCGATGGGATCGGCAACAATTGTTTTGAACCATTCGTGGGGCAATCCAAGCTGGGCGAGCCAACGTTTGGGCTTGGATTCAAACTGTTCATTGGCCGCATTGTATCTATTCCAGCCTTTTGGTGTATAGATCCATAAAGAGTGGAGCGGTCCTTTGACTATTTTATCGATATAATTATCGTTGATACTGGTGCTATCCTGCTCGTTATGTAGAAATACCTTGAAGTCATAGCCGTCGAAGCGATTCAATCCTGAAGCCGTACCAAACCATATGAAACCATTTTGGTCTTCGGCCATAGCAATCACCCGACCATTGGAAAGACCGTTTTTGATGCCCCTATTGTTAAAGAAATAGCTTTTTTCCTGCGCATGCGCTTTTGTGCACAGCATAATTATCGCCAGCGAAAACAAAAGGCGACAGTAAACCATTAAAAAAAAGGATCTTTGTTTCAATTCAGCCAATACTTTTAATAGGGGGAAACGCTAATTAATTATTTTCCACATTAGGATTGTCAAAGATACGTTTATTCCCTTACATCGTATAAATTAAACTTTTTTTGGACAACGTGAATGGCTTTACTTCGGAAAGTCCGTTAACTGGCTACCTGTTGTGGATGTAACTGTTGGCCAACAACACTATTTATTAAGAATAAACCGACTTAAATTTTATACCTGACTGGGTATAATTACGACTAAATACAAATAAATATACCCGATTGGGTGTACAAAGAGATTGCAAATGATAGCGTAAAACAAAGTCTTTACCAAAAAGACCGGATCGAATGTTAGAAAAAAAAGAGCGAATCATAAACCAGCGCCATGCGGATATAAATTGGTCGAATAATTGCTTTATCGAGCTATGCATATTTGCATGAACACAAAGTCGATCCAACATGAAAAAATATATTATCGTATTCAGCTTATCCTTACTTACGCTAAGCGTTTCAGCACAAAAGAAAAAGAAAAAAGAAGTACCGCCGCCAGTGGTAAACCCCATTCCCGAAGCACAAAGAGTAATCGAACAGGCGGGTACTTCGGAAAGTATGGAAGCCGGCATGATAACCATGCCCATGCAGGCTGCTGATCAGGTGCGCATCAAAAAGACAGATGGGCAAGAACTGACGTTGGAGAACTTCGAAGAACTATTGAATACCGATCTTTCCCAGATCCAAACCTTATCGCTGAGTTCTTCCATCTCAGGAAAGAAGCTCGACAGCGGCATCCTACAAAAGGTGGTTGATGAAGGCGGCCAGTTGAAAGAACTGGAAATCAACAACCTGACTATCACTCGCTTTCCTGAGATCAAAACTGTCCAACCCACGCTGAAAAGAATCACATTAAGCAAAAATGAGCTCAGCACACTTCCGGAAAACATTTCAAACCTGACAGCACTGGAAGAGTTCGACTGCAACAACCCCTTGACGACTTTGCCTGCATCCTTTGCACAACTCAAGAATTTAAAACAATTGGGGTTAAATGGTAATCTATTTACCGCTTTTCCCAAAGAAATTTTTAGTCTTGGCAAACTGAACTTCCTATCCCTTTCTGGCCATTATAAAAGTGAAACTAAGCTGAACGATCTGCCCGATTTATTTGAGCAGTTGCCGGAATTAAAACAAATCGGTATCGAAAACGCGGGGTTGACTACGCTACCAAAATCTATTGCTACCCTTAAAAATTTAGAGAAGGCCAATTTTTCATTCAACCAGTTTACCAGCTTCCCTGCAGCCCTACAAAACAATCCCAAACTGGTCTATGTACCATTTACCAATAATCCTCTTCAATGGGAACCATTCTTGGCTTCTGTAAAAAAAATCAAGTGGAGCGGGCTTTTCTTCTTGAACGATACAGGATTGACAAAAAAGCAGTATGAGCAGGTACAGCAGATCCTAAGCAAAACCGATGTTTATTATGATGAAATGAATGACTAAGTTCAATCCTAGCAAAGGAAGCAAACTCTATACAGATAGTTAGACAATCTCACTATCAACCACTTCAATAACAAAAGCAAAGAACGTTGATATTTACGAGGGATTCATAGAAGCTTGCTGTACAAATTTGGGTTTCACCCCAAAATGCTTTTTGAAGCTTGCTGAGAAATGGGCAGGATTGCTATAGCCTAAAAAGCGTGAAATTTCATTTATTGGCCGATCGCCCTTTGCAAGCAAGCGCTTCGCCTTTTGCATTCTACTCGCTGTGACATAGCCATAAATTGTTGTACCGTAGCAAAGTTTGAAATATTTCTTTAAATAGTTTTCATTCGTTCCCAATTCGGCAGACAACTGTGTTAATGATGGTGGATCTGTTAACCTGCTCTCGACTATTTCTTTTGCTTTGGTCATCAGCTTTTTCATTTCAGGGCTGAGGTTATTATCAATTGGAAGCGCTATTCCTTTAACCTTCTGCTCATCAAATGTCCGCGCCAATAGCTCCAGAACCTTACCAAAACAATACAGTGATTTCCATTCTTTGTCCATCTCCGTATCCAGTAGTTCAGCAATAATTTCCTTCTGTTGCGCACTGATCAATCTAGACTCGTCAAACAGAATGCCCGTCTGTGACTTTTCCGCAAGGCTACGCAACTTAAGCCCAAAAGAGCTATCTACGGGCAAATGGGATTCGAATAAAGAAATCGGTATATTGATTTCAAAAAAGCTTTCTGCCGGGCGGCGATGCCATAAGCCAATAATCTGAGGTGCTGCAAACAGGTAACTTTGAACATGCCCCGGTGAACAGCTGCCTAATAGTTCACCATCTACGTAGTACTGCCGGTCACTATTTAACGCGAAAAAAACATGAACATACGGTACAGCATTGTCAATACAGAGATAGCCATCACTTGTAGATGTCAGTACCGAATGCATCATATGCATACCCTGCGGCAGGACAATCTCGGAGACATTCATTCGTGAAGAATACTGTTTCATCGTTTTTTGGCGAAATTGGAAAGACCGATTGCTAAATGTGCGGATATCAAACACGTAATGTGGCGGCGTGTCGGCCATTTCGCGCGCAACTTGCTCACCCAAAGACCATGATTCCTGCAGATGTGCATTATTGAGAAGTACTTTTTCTAAACCATCCATAGCTAGGGTAACCTTTAAAATTCCCGAATTGCATATTTTTTCTCCGCCAAATATAAGTTTAATCATCGAATTTTGTCTGCTTATTAAGATTAAATTTAAATAAGATGCGAAAAATACCTATGCTTGTCGCAGCCATATGGAGTTTACAACTCAACTTCACTCATGCGCAAGAAAAACAGTTATTCAACGGAACAGTTTTGGATGAATACAATGCTCCCCTTGCCGGAGCTACAATTACGGTACTTAAAACCAACCAGCATACCGCAACGGACCATCATGGACAATTTATATTGCCTACCTTAAGCAAAGGAACCTATGATATCCGCATTAATGCAATCGGTTACAAAACCATCAAACAGAAAATATCGATTGATCCGGCACATCCCTTTACCATGACATTTCCCATGTTTCGTGCAGAGGAAGCGCTGCAAACGGTAGAAATCTACGGGCGCAAAGAAAAGTCTTATCGAAACACGCAGTCCTTTATCGGCAGTAAGACCGAAACCAAATTACGAGATTTGCCGCAATCGGTTTCTTATGCGACCAAAGAGCTTATTGCCGACCAAGGATTGATGCGTGTAGGCGAAATTGTAAAAAATTTCAGTGGTGTCAATCAGTTTACCTTTTACGACGATATTACGATCCGGGGCTTTCGGATCAATGGTGGATCCAACACCCAGCTTGTCAACGGGATGCGTACCACAACAGGGTTCTGGAAACAGCCGCTGGCCAATTACCTGGAACGGGTAGAAGTACTGAAAGGCCCATCGTCAGCCCTATTTGGGAATGCGAGCCCCGGCGGTGTCGTCAACCGGGTCACAAAAAAGCCGTTAGACGAGGCACGCAAATCGCTGCAGTTCTCGGTGGGAAGCTTCAACAACCTCCGTGCCCTGGCGGACTTCACAGGGCCTATGACATCCGATAAAACGTTGCTTTACCGCCTCAACATCGGTTATGAAAACGCACAAAGTTTTCGGGATCTGCAGTTTGACAAAAACTTGGTGCTGGCACCATCGTTTTCCTTTATTCCCTCAGAAAACACCCGTATCAATTTTGATATGGTCTATAACGATTCCAAGTCGAGACTCGACCGGGGACAATCTGTCTTTGCCAACGGTGATCTGTATTCAACGCCTATTAGCCAATCCATGAGTACGGCCAATGATTTTCTGAACGAACAAACCTATATGGTCACTGCCTCATTGAATCACCGTTTCACTGATAAATTGAGTTTCAATGCATCTTACATGAAAACAGGCTACGCCGAGGATCTTTCAGAACACCGCTCGGCCAATGCATATGCTGTAGATGGCAAAGGAGCCAATATTGAGAACATGGTGGCAAGACAGGTTTTCATCCGAAACAGAAAACGATTTGTCGATAACATCACCGCTTTCTTTAATTATAACGTTAACACGGGCGTGCTAGCCCACAAACTCATTGCCGGCTATGACTACGCCCAGGAGGTATTACCTGTGGGTGGTTCGCAGCTGACAGCAAGCGGTTACAGAAATAAAGATAACACAGGCAGCATTGCTAAATTTGATCCTAAAAAGATCAATGATTATTTACTTGACAAAAATGGCAATCCAGTGCCCAATGTATCTAGTTTTGACCTTAGCAACCCCCTGAAAAGTCAACAGTTGCAGGACGAAAGCAAGTATTTTTTTGCACCGGCATCCACTACATCAGTTGCTCCAACCTATTATCATCTGAATGCACTATATCTACAGGATCAGCTCACTCTGGGGCGGCTTCAATTATTGCTGGGGTTACGGTATGAGAATTACAAGGATATTGCCAATTATAAAACAGATCAGGCCGAGAATGTACACCAAGATGTCCTTCTACCACGCTTTGGCGCAGTATATACCATCAATCCGCAGATTAATCTATACGGAACCTACGTCAAAGGCTATAACCCACAAACGGCTTCGGCGCTGGCAAATCCAAATGCAGGCGGGCCATTCGATCCGCTCGAAAATGATATGACCGAGTTTGGATTAAAAACCGCCTGGTTGGATGGAAAATTACAGGCGAGTACAGCCATCTATCAGATCAATCAGAAGAACACCCTTTATCCTGCACCTACTGCCGAAAATGCGGATTTGATGGAACAGATCGGTAAGGAAAGATCCAAAGGGATCGAGTTTGACATTCAGGGTCAGATCCTTCCGTATTGGAGCATTATCGCTTCTTATGCTTACAACGATGCCAGAATTACCGAAGGCGGGAATAATGAAGAACTGAACAAACAAAAACCCAATGCGCCTCGGAATACCGCGAATATCTGGACCAGATTTTCTATTCCCTCCGGAAAAGCCAAAGGCCTGGGAATCGGCGTCGGCGCCAACTACGTAGACAAGCGGAACCTGTCGCTTAACCTGAACCAAACAATACCCTCCTACAGTTTATTGAATGCTGCTTTGTACTATTCCATTGGTAAGGTGCAGCTGCAGGCCAACTTTAATAATATCACCAATAAAACCCATTGGGTAGGTGGTTACGATTACATCCGTCTATTCCCAGGTGCACCACGAAACTTCCTATTTACACTCGGCTATACCTTTTAAGGATGACTTTTAAAAAGACGATCTTGTTTTTACACCGCTGGATCGGATTATTGTCCGGTCTGGTGGTTTTTATTGTGAGCATTACAGGCGCTATTTATGTATTTGAGAAGGAACTATTTGCCCTTTTTCATCCAAGTTATGTGACGGTAACGGCACATAAAGGCGAGAAAACACTTCCCCTTTCCATCTTAAAGGCAAATGCACAGCGTGTCACCGATCATCCCATTACCCTTATCCGTGTGCCTGCTAGAGATGATCAGCGACAAGTTTATCTATTTGAAGCCCTTAAGCGCCGTCCAAAGAATGATATCGTCGGCGTATTCATCAACAAAGAAATCCTCTATTGGGACCGTATTTTTGTAGACCCCTACAGCGGAAAGGTTTTAGGGAAAATAGATGTCGAAACTAATTTCTTTTGGATTGTCAGGCAGATCCATCAATTCTTATATCTGAGGCGCGATGTGGGCAGCACCATCGTAGGTACCAGCGTCTTGCTGTTTATCATTACGTTACTTTCGGGTATTTTCCTTTGGTGGCCCAAAAACCGTAAAGTCGCTGTTAAACGCCTCAAGATTAATTTTAGTGCTAAATGGAAACGCCTAAACTACGATCTTCACCAAGTACTTGGCTTTTACGCTTTCTTCGTTGCTATCGTCATTGCGGCAACGGGTTTAGTTTGGTCCTTCAAATGGTGGGAAACCAGTATTTACTGGTTGCTGGATGGTAAGCGGCCCAATAAGAAACACGAAGAGCCAAAAGCTCCAGAAAATACAATAGATGCCGCCAGTGAGGCCTCTCTAGATCTGATATGGTCTGATGTTGTGAAAAAGTATGGCGCGCATGAAGGTGCTTTGGTCAACATCCCACAAAATGCTTCACTAGCCAATATTACTGTCTATAAGAAAGGAAATACCTGGTGGTCGGCTTCCGATACCTATACCTATGATCTTCGTAGTGAAAAGTGCTCTTTCAAGCGGCTCCAAAATGATAAAACATTGGGCATGAAGTGGCGCGATTCCAACTATGATATCCATGTCGGAAAAATTGCCGGGCGTACAGGCATGTGGATCGCATTTGTGACCAGTTTAATCTGCGCCTCTTTGCCGGTAACAGGCTTTTATATCTGGTATGGTAGAAAATTTAAGAAGAAGAAACGGCGTTGCAGCATTATCAAAATAAATTAAATATCATTTTGATAGTAAAAAGTAATACATGAAATAAAATAGGACAAATTAAAATTATATCAAATATCCTATTTCTGAGCTCCTTTTTGTACTTAATAATAGTAAAAATTGACAAAAGAATTAGCATAACAAAAACTGGGAAAGCCACCTTATTATTAAACTGGTGTTCAACAATCCTTAAACATCTTTCATCTAAATTCTTAGCATTAATTTTAAAACTAATAATGATAATATATAAAATTGGAATCATTATACTTCCAATAGTTGGAAACTTTATCTGTTGCATATTTCTATTTTAAGTTCATCCATTTATCCATAGCATTGTATCCGGCTTTAATCGCATTTTGATCTCCTTTTGAATCACCTAAATTTTTCCATTCATTAAGATTTGATCCTAACCATACTTGCATATAAGTATATCCATTAGCTCTCATCCATGCCCCCCATATATACTGTCCCGCATCAGAAGGATTGTAAAGTATTTTTGATCCATTTATTCTGAATGGTAAACCTTTAACTTCCATAAATCCCCTTCCAGCTCTTTCCCCCGCCTTGGATTTTAGAGCAAATTGGGGATTATCTTTTAACACTAATGGAAAATCAGCATCATTACCCACGCTCGCATCACTAATTGAAAGTAAAGCACTAATTCTTCCCAAAAGCCTTGCTTCTTTAACTTTACTGCTTCAAAACTCGCATTATTTATTAATCCCCAAATTGTGTGTTTTTTTGAAAAATCTCTCCCATGGTATAACCAAAACAAATAAAAGAAATAGGAAAAAAAACATCCTAAGTTTTGCCTTCGCTAGACCATCCTTTTTATAAAAAAAATCATGCTTTTCATTATAGACTAATTCAATATGAGAACCAACAGGATATTTTAAGCATTCTTCATTTGCCATTCTAACAGCATATAACTTCCCTTTATATTTGACATTGATTGATGAGCTTCCTTTTGAACTTCGACAATATTGCCCTTCAACCAAAAAACTACGGGCCACGCTACTCTCCATTTTAACATCTTCCCTATAAAAACAAATATTATACACTACACCAATAGCAACTGCACCTATTAAGAATATTCTGATTTTTTTTGAATTCATACAATTTATCTTTCAAATCCTGTAATTCGGGGAGTTCTAACTTCAATAATACGTGTTGAACTAGCGAGAACATTAAAGTACAATTTCAATTGTTGTAAAGCCTCCGCGCCACCATCCTTATATGCATTATTCACTGTTTCAACTTCTATGTATGTTTTTAGTATAATTACTACTCTGTTTACATTATTCCGCTATTTTGATACGATTACGTCTCTGGGTACTAAAATTCATCAGCTGGATCCACAACGTTCCAGCTACCAATATAAGCATCGTAAAATCTTACCCCGTAATCATACTGTTTGTACTATGTGTATATTCATTTTTTTCCATAATTTATTTCATGTCACAATTTTCTCTAACAAATTCGCCCTGGTCAATTAAATCGATTATTTCTGAATTGAAACCTTTAAAATACGGTAATAATATAAATTTATCTTTAGACAAAAATTCAATAGTATGCGTAGACGTGTTAATACCATTTGATATGGAAAGAATGGAATCTTTTTCAATTCGATATCTAAATGCCACTTTCTTATTATATGGAAGATATTCTATCAAGCCAGAATCCCGTCTGAAAGTAAATATCATAGAGATATCCGCTACTTTTCCACGCCATTGACCAATTAATCTGATATTTTTGGAAGCTTGATTAGGGATCGAAGAACAAAACAAAACCCCAATTAGAAACACTAACATTATACCTTGCAATTTATAATTTGCCATATTAATTTACTTTGAAATTCTCTTAACGAATAACGCAAGCCGCACTATTACATGTAGCATTTCCGCTAATCTTTATTTATATAGCGAATTGTTGTACAGCACTAGGGCGATCAAACCGAATTAGAATATTTATTAAGATAGTTCCATGCGATAAATCCGCCATCCATTTGGTTTGTTGCGCTAATAATACGTTTAGCAACTGTATCCCAACCTACGTTAACAACACTATCAATATCATCATATCCTGGCTGAAATATCACTATCCATTTACTTCTATTTTCAATAAATAGAGATAAAAGGGCATTCAACTCATCTCTATAACCAGCATCTTCTATATCATTAATTTCTTGTTTTAAACCTTCTTTAATAGTAAAGCATTCCCAAATTTCTGTATTAAATTCATTTGGCAAATAGTTTAATACAAAAGTTGGCACATCTGATTTCATAATTTTAAATGATTTATACAACGCCTCCTCAGGACCTTGAGGGTATGCAACCCCTCCCCATTTAAAAAAAGGTTGTTGAAAGCTTAAATTTTGAACATCACTTTCTTTTTTTGAAATGATAATTTCGAATCCTATATCCATGATTTTAAGTTTTAGCACATTCACAGCGAAACGTCACTATTTCCGCTCTTTCAACTTATTCCTCCTATAAATCAATAATCCTGAGCATACATATATAATAAATACAAATATCAGTATGATTTGAGCACAATCATTCAGAAAAGCCAATTTACACATCATATTTAGGTCTATTTTTAAGTTCAAATAAATTTTTGATCATCTTAACGGAAAAATAAATAATCAAAATTATATGAAGCAACAGGCTCGCAGGCGTCAATTCAAATGCATATCCAGATTCATACCTCACCACGGTATTCATTTCTGGATTATGCGCCCCAATTCCACCAAAGGGTATAGCTACTTTATAGTTATAGTCTCTCAAGCGAATCATAGAATCGTAAGATCTAGCATAATGCAATGAATCATAGCTTTCAATTTGTTTTTCGTCCATATATAGAAATGGCTTCAATTCTTAAATTATTTAATAAAATTATTTGTACTATCCGGCTTTATTGATAATGGTCTAAAATTGAACGTATCTCGTCTTGCTTCAAGCTTACCCGTTTTGATGTATTTTCGTGAAGTTATGATAAACTTTCTTTCATTTACTACGTGTCCTTTATCAACATAGGTTTGATATTTTTCAGCATAGATTGGGGTTAAGTATCGTTCTATTGTAATATGATTTCCATCAACAATATATAATCCCCAAATATATCCCGTCTTTTTGTCATTAATGTAACTTTTCGAAAAAGTTTCATCAATATTCTTAAAACCGTCTTTGATATCAGGGTTCCCGCCTTGATAGACTATTCCGTTTTTATACAGGAAAATGACATCAAAAAAAACGCTATCTAATTTTGTATAATAATACCCATTTAATAAAAGTCTTTCACTATCATTTTCTTTCAGTTGCAATGTCGGCAGTTGCCGACGAACAGAACAGGAAACTATTAAAAAGAAAAATATATAAAAATAAATTGTTCTTACCATACCGTAAATGGATTAAGTGTGCGATTCAAGTAATTTATTGATAAATTAAAATGATTTAAACAATACTCATCAATACAAGCCTCAGCATATCTAAATTCAAAAGTATTTTGTCAGGTATAGTATCAAAGTCTACATTCTCATCAACTTCTGAAAAACCTATTCGATGAAGTTCAAATTCAAAAACGTATAATTTTTTATCATTCCAAACATCTAACATTATTGAATCAGATGAAATTTTTTTTATATACTCATATTACAAAACCACCCGAAGTAAATACGAAAGCCTCTCTAACAGCGTTGGGCGTTGCATCATTAATTTCAATCCATGTATCACTACTTTATCTCTGATACTACATCCGAAAAATCTTTCCACTCCAAATACGAATAAAAATCCTTGACCACACCTATTTTACTGAAAACAGAGTTAAAACATCCTTCATTTAATACCGCTTGGAGAGCTGCATAAATTTCCCGACGAGAGAGCTCTTTTACAATAAGCATATCTGTAGACCAAAAATAGATTTCACGATTTTTCTCCATCAGTTTATCAATATTAGTCAGCGTAAACAATGTTCCAAAATAAACCTCATCATTCTCCAAAATAATATTGACATCAATGTTATCATCATATACATTGACTACTTGATAAGGAGCAGGAAATCGAACTTTAAACTTCATAACTTTATTAAATTTTTTATAACTATCATCCCAACTACCTCTCTACATCTCCTTTACTAATTTCCAGAGGTATCTAGTGTCTCTATATTGCTACAGGAGTTTTTTTCCATGGTAATAGGTATGAATGATCCAATACTTTTATAACGGATGGCAATTTACTCGGAGAAATCTTTAAATATAATTATCAATAATTATACATATTTTTTATCTCTTTATTTTGCCGTAGTAAATTAATCCGAATTGAACAATTCCCGCTATCTATAGATAATTGGTAAAAAATCATTAAATATATGATCACAAGTTGACGTGAAGTATTACAAGAAGTTAATATTTTATGAGCACTTACTCATATTTTACATCAATTTGATTATAAATGGAAGGACGTCGTCGACTTTTTCTTTCCTTGAATCTATGTTTATCCAAAAAAGCTGAATTTCCGGATAAATAGCCCAAGTCGACCTTCTCAAAATAATTGTAATAGTCAATCAGCAATCTGATTTGATCCCCAAAGTCCTTATCCCGAAACGTAACGATGCCGTTTTTGCTTTTATAAAAAATATCGTTATCATTATTAATCAATAAAATATCGTTTTCAGAAGTAATCAGGTAAATTTTATAGTCGCCATAGGGATACATTTTATTGTCATCGCGATTAACGGTATCTCCCTGGGTTCGATATTTATTTAATATCGTTTTATACAACTTGTTCCATTCGGCACTATCTAATAGTTTATCCGGAGCCTTTGTAACAACATCATAATCGAAGATATTTCGTTGAAATGTTGAAAAGCTAAACTTGTCATCTTGGATAAGTCCATCTTCAAAGATAACTTTAATATAAGCACTGTTTGTCCTAAATGCGCAGTTTATCTTTTTATTTTCAACAACAGGTCCATTACAGCTCGATATAAGTAGCAGGCAACTTATCATGCTGGTTAGTAAACAATGTAGAATCTGTTTCATTTTTCTCATTACTGACTTCTCATTTTTAAACATATTTTCATGATACTATGTTACGGAAGTTTATTTCTTACGATGCTTATTGCGTCAAGCTCCATCCAGCCGACTTATCTTCCAGATCTGCGATGTCGAGCCCATTGATTATCTCTAATTTATCCTCTCCTTTCCTTACTTTTCAATACCTTTCAAGTATAAATCAATCATGCTAAGCAAACACATGATATACTATAAAATGCTTTACATTTATTTTTTTGTCCGAAATCATGCTCGTATCAAATGATCCCCGATTAAAAAATATACTGGTTTTTTTGGCTTTTTTTAATGAAGTAAATTTATAACTTTATTTACTTGAATATTTGAAAAATGTAATCATTTATTGAAGATCTAGCTTAATTCAACAACAAATAATGATATTCTTAATAGTTGATTATTAACATACCAGTTAGCGACCCTTAAACCGCGTCAGCAGATTGGAATATCGATATAGCTAAATTAGGAGATAAGCACATGAAAAACTTCGAAAGAATCGGAAACGAATACAAAATGAAACCTCAGCTAGGAACCTATGTACCGTTGATCGGCATTTTTTCCATTATAACGATAGTAGGATTCGTAAAACTTCCCGAATCCTCTTTTAAATGGTGGATGCTCGGTATTTTGGTCATCCTAATAATTTCCCTGCTGCGATCTTACTTTATCATCGATATGGACAAAAGGGAAATGCGTGTACGTAAAGGTCTTGTAGGAAGGGAAGTAACTGTGCCGCTCGATCGCCTAGAGGGGTTTACCATCCACAAACTCAAACAATACGGTCTCATTACTATCAATGTATCTCTCATAGCACGTTATCGCCACGAGAATGGTAAAGAAAAAAGGGTACAGCTTGCACAGAGTTACTTTACAAAGCCCATTCAGCGGATCTGTAATGAGATCGACGAAATTATCGCTAAAGAGAATAATTTGTGATTCGCTCATCCATAAGTCTGTGTAAACCCCATTCTTTGGAATATGACCAACATAGATATCCTAAAGCGACAATTTCTTCACGCACTGAAACGCGGGACAGGTGAAGCGTATCTGATCGTAAAAGAGCATCCGAAAGTCGACTTTTCAAATCAAATTATACAAGGTGTATTAAACATTTTCGCCTATGACGGACAATGCGAGAGCGACCGGGCAACTTATATTTTTGAGATTATTTCTATTTCAAAACAGAAAGACAAAATCCGTAAAGCCGTTTTGCAAGGCTTGGCCAACGAGCAAAACAACAGCTGGAACCTGACACATTTGTTTGCCCTAGCAAAACTTTATGCGCAGCAAAATGATGCTGAAGCAAAAGAGGCTGTATACAACCGGTTTTTAAATAATCCAATTGAAGGTTCTGATTGGGTCGGAGCTTATGAAATAATAGAACTTGACGGACTTAACGGCTTATTTTACGTTGCTGAAAAATTTGGAAAATACATTGAAAAACATCCTGACGATTGGCAAGACGACAATATAATTCGACATTTTCAAACAGAACACCAAAATATACAGGTTTATGAAGAACTTAAAATGAAAGCCCAGACCAATAAGTTCATAGGTCTTTACCTTGATAGCATACAGCGAACAGAAACCGACCTAAAAGCCCAGCGAACAAAACCCCAAAAATATAAAGACATCATTGATGAAGTTTTAAATAGTAAAGCGCGTATTTCTTTTGCTAGAATGAAAAACTTAACAGAAGAAGAAATAAAAACTATTGCAAAGCATCTTTTGAAAGAAAAAAAACCGGCAAATATTGAATGCCTTCTGGATATTTTTGGCTTTCACAAATTTCCTTACGGTAGCCAACTCATTTTAGACTTTGCTAAACAAAAGTGGACAGGCAAAAACAGAATAGCTAAAAATGCCATTAACGCACTAAAATATCTAAAAAGCAAAGCCATCAGAGATTTTGCTTTGAACAAAATACAAACTGCCAAAAATCCGATTGATTATTTGGAATTGCTGATTGCTAATTACAAAAGCAGCGACTCGAAGCTATTGACCGAAATCGCCGAAAAGGCAAAAAATGAACACAAAGTTGAGCGATTGGCAGGGATATACACCGATATTTTCAATAAAAATAAAACCAAATCCTGTAAAAAACCGCTTGAAATTCTGTATAGCAAAACGAATTGTGCGCTTCACAGAAAAGATATCATAGAAGTTCTGCTCCATAACAACGTTCTTTCTGATACATTAAGAAAAGAACTGCAATATGACTGCAATTTGGAAACAAGGATGATAGCTCTTCTCTACAAACACTAGATCCTTACAACCGGAGTTTCTGATTAAATGCTCCAGCACCTTATTGTTCAAAGCCGTAGAACACCTCGATATCATCAACTTTTATTTCTAAAATAGTTCATTTGGTATAATTACCAAACTGCAAA
Source organism: Sphingobacterium sp. UBA3549 (assembly GCF_002376635.1). Taxonomy (NCBI): domain Bacteria; kingdom Pseudomonadati; phylum Bacteroidota; class Sphingobacteriia; order Sphingobacteriales; family Sphingobacteriaceae; genus Sphingobacterium; species Sphingobacterium sp. UBA3549. The sequence continues at coordinate 231,755 of NZ_DFOE01000008.1, forward strand.
CTGCAGTACCTACTCAACTCCGATTCAAGATCACTGCCATCACGTCATCCCTTAGATTTCTGGCGATCGGAATTTTATATTCCCCAACATGTAACTGATTCCCTGCTATGATTGCTATCCTATTCCTATTGACCAGATAGGATCGATGGCAGGCAATAAAGTGCTGAGCTGGCAGCATGCTTATCATTTGCTGTAGGCTGCAATAGGTCACTTCACGTGTACCTGAGGTATGCACAACCACGTAGTTACCCATACTCTGTACAAACAAGATATCCTGAATAAAAATCTTTTTTAATTGTTTGTCCACCTTCAGAAAGATATGCGCCTCCTGTGGATTTGCCAACACCCCTGCCGAAGGAGCAGCATTGCAGAGTACATCGAATGCCCGATTGGCCGCCTTAAAGAAGCGTTCAAAAGGTACAGGCTTTAACAGATAATCGACTACTTCCAATTCGTACCCGCGCAAAGCATACTTTTCGTAGGCCGACACCACGATAATCTTCGGCGGATTGCTTAAGCTCGCTATATAATCCAAACCCGAGATCTCGGGCATCTCGATATCAAGAAAGATCAGATCAAGGGGATGCGAGCGCAGATATTGGCTCAATTCAATCGCATCTTCGCATTCCACAACAAGCTTCAAAAAATCTATTTTCGCTATATAAGATGCAATTCCCTTACGCGCAAAAGGCTCGTCGTCTACGATAGCACATTTGATCTCCATCATCATCACTTATAAATCTAGTATTAATTCTGCCAAAAAACACGTTCCATCGGTATGCGTGTGCAAGGTATGCCGCTGCGGATAGCGCAATGCCAACCTCTTTTCCAGATTGGAAAGTCCAGCCCCCGACTCCGTTCGCTCAGTCCGCGGAATTGCTGACGCATCGGCAGCTGCTCCAGACAAACTGTTTGAAATACTGAAATAGATTTTAGTTCCTTCACGCTTGAGGCAAATCGCGATCTCGTATGCTCCACGCACATATTTAAAGGCATTCTCTATTAAAGGCTGAAACAGTAGAGGATAGATACGGACACCTGTCCAATCCTTTTCAATGTCGGTATGCACATGCAATCTTGCCGTCAGCCGCTGCTGCTGAAACGCTATATACGATGTCAAAAATGCAAGTTCCTGCTCCATGGAGACCTCCTCATCCATCGTGTAAATCTGGTAGCGCAACAGTTCCGAAAGCTGCTCAACACTATTTTTTGCCAATGTATTGGATTCGTCAATCTGAAAATAAACGGTATTGAGTGCATTGAACAGGAAATGTGGATGATATTGACTTTTCAGCAACTGCAATTCGGTATCTAACTTATCCGCTTTGATCTGTTCAACGTAGATGCGATTTTCGGCCATATTCCTGTCGCTGCGCTCGTTCCGCAAAAACATGTAGTACAGCAGAAAGAGCGGTACATAAATCGCGTTGACCAAGATATAATCAATATAACCGTCACCCATATATACCCAGCCGAGGCGCTCCGACACATACACGGTTGGATTCAATAGACCCATTATCTGTACGACGGCAACCATATACTCTACCGCTACATTGGTTGTAACGGTAGGCTTTGCAGCAAATATTCTGCCCAGCCGCCGCCGCCACAAGAAGGTGATCACATAACAAAAAATCACCGAGATGAGCAGCCCGACCGAATGGATCTTAACACCCCCAGACCAAAATTCATTTTTTTTCGTTAAATCCGTCACCACACGAAGAATATTGAAAGAAGCGATTCCCCAAAGCGCCGGGCCTAGATAATGTATGGGATTTACACTTAGTTTTGCAATGCTCGCTCTCATGATATCAATAATTAATCCGGTTACCTTCTTCTAAACGGTCGTTGCCACGCTCGCTCTTTAGATTATCTTTCTTTCCACGGTGTAATCGATAGGAAAGATTGATCCCCACGGATCTGCTGTCGTACAACTCCCGGTATTTGCCTTCCATAGCGTCACTACTAAAGGTTATTTGAGGCCTGTTTGTCCGGAAAAGGTCATTGCCATAAATATACAAAGTTAATTTATCTTGCAAGAAGGTTTTGCGTACTCCGGTATTCATCGACCAGAGGGAAGCAATAGTAGCCTGCCCCTCGGCAGTAGCGCCATTCCAGAAACCGTTGAGGTCTAAACTGAGTTTAAAAGGCAGACTGATAGTATTCTGGACTTGCAAAGAAGGGACAAGCCGCCTATTTTGCTGCACATCGTTTCCTGCAAGCCATTCAAAACTACTGTACATCAGGTTTCCATTCAGCTGGATGTTCCACTTTTTGACGGGAGAAATATTGGCGGCATTAAACCGCAGCCCCACCGTAGATGCATGTTCCAGGTTCATCGGCATCACAATAGTCCGCCTTTGTTCGTCCAGGTTGTAGCTCTTGCTGATCGCATTTTGCCGTTGGCTATAGCGGAGCTGCAGTGAATATGAATTTTTAAACAACCAGGTAAGCTCCATATTGTTGCCAAATTCGGGTTTCAATGCCGGATTTCCTTTCTCGTACAAATAAGGGTCGTTTACTTCAACAAATGGGCTCAAGTCTTTAAAATTGGGCCGGTTGACCCGCCTATGGTAATTGACCGAAAGCTTTTGCGCTGCATCCAGTGCATAAGTGAGGGTAAGGTTGGGGAAGAAGTTGCTATAGGATCTTTGTACGGTAAAAGCTGTATCCAGTTCATGTGCCGTGGTGCTCTTAAAAGCAGCATCCTCAAAACGTAGTCCCAGATCGATCTGACAAACGTCCGACGGGTTGTACCGCGTTTGCATAAAAAGTGCTTTTAGCTGCTCCTCATGACCGAACGTATTGCTTAGCTCGGGACGCACCTGCCAATGCTTATCAGCTGCCTGCTGAAACAATGAACGGGTATGCATGTCAACCTGCGTCAATTTTCCTCCAAAGGAAGCCGCCACATCTGGCCGGATGTCAAGCAGGTATTTCGATTGTATGGTTGTAATCGTAACCTTTCCCCCCGTCTCACCGCGCAGCTCCTGCTGGGAGGCCATCGCTGATCCGTCAGCACCAAATTTATCCAACAGTTGATCTTGAGTTTCCGCTTGCCTAAACTGTTGCCGGTCAACATAATTCTCCCATTTGGAACCTGTACCGAGCTGTAGCGTTACATGTGCTCCTGTGCTAAAATTCTTAAAAGTATGCTTTAAGATATTCGCAGTTGCTATGCTGGAATCTGGCTGTGAAGAGCTGTAAAAAAAATGAGAACGGACAGCTTCCTGTTTGGTCCGCTCATGATTGTTGATAAGTACATAGCCCCCTATTTTCACGTTTTCATTGGGCGTATAGTCGAGCGTGCCGTTGTAATAATGATTGTGGTATTTTCTTTTTCTTACGGCATCCATATCCAATCGTAAGGCATTGCTGCCCATATCCGTTCCACGGCTGATATACCGGGTCGAATTGACATCGATCAATTCGGTACCTTCCCCATACGAATACGTATGTGACGTCGTCCACTTGGACGTATTGGCGGCCACGGCGATATTTTGATAAGTCCGGCTATACTTCCCTTGTTCGGCATTGGTTGCTACCGACACAGTTAGGCCATTGGCCTTACGAATGGCTTGTTTGAGATTGATAAACCGGGCTTCACCGTTGGCATCCAGGGTAGCATCTGGCTGTGTAATAAGTTCGACCACATCAAGCGATGAAGCGGGCATGGAAGCTAGAAAATTGATTAGATTTTCGCCATTCATAAAATTTGTCTTTCCATCCACCAGCAGCTGAATGCCGGCTTGCCCGTTTAAACTGATCGTACCATTGGCTAATATACTCACGCCGGGCATTCTGCGCAGCAGCTCCAGCGCGCTCCCCGAAGAACCTGCACTCCCTTTGGTGACCTGATAAGTCAGCTTACCAGGAGCAATTTTAAGGGGATTTACCCGCCCCGACACTTCAACCTCGCTCAGCCGTATTGACTTAAGGGTAGTTGTATCCTGTAAAAACAAATTGGTCTCTCCATACGCCGCACAGCAAGCAAAGAGCGTTGCGGCAAACTGCAGATAAATAAATTTTGTGGTCATTATTCGTATTTCTTGATTTGATACGAATGTATTGCCCGAATTGCGGTTACCTAAATAATTTATTCGAACGGTAAGATCGGCGTGATGAACGGCAAAAAGCCACGACGAGTGGCGCTCGCTTTTGAGTGGTATTACTAGCTTGCCACCGAATTGCTACACCTTTAATTTCCTGTTGCGGGAGCCATCTCCATGGTATACTTATCGATTCCTTGACCAAAACCATCGGGCACAATATCAACAATGGAAAAGCCATTTTTTTCGTAAAAGCCCGCCGTATGCTGAGACGTTTCAATTTTTAGCATTTTGTCGGGATACCTTTTCTTTAAAAGAGCTATTCTAAACGCTGTCAACAGCTTACCAATCCCTCTGTTATGATAGAAAACACTGACCATACCCCAGGCCAATCCAGCCTCATTATTTCTGTTATCAAAAAATATCCCACCACAGGCAACAGGCCGGCCATCAATTAAAACGACGTAATAATCAGCTGGAATGACCTCATCCAAAAACTTGTCAAAAAGTTCCAGTTCGTCCGCAGCAAAAAATTTAGGCAGGTTACTGTTGAAGATTGCTAGACAATCTTCTCTGAAGTCCGGTGTGTATTGAACGATTTGCATGAGTTCCTTTTAGCTATGCGAATGTAACAAATAAACGCCTGAATTGCTAGGTTCAGGCGTTTTCGTTATTGGCTTTTACTTCCAGTTTTTGATAATTTCGCTTATCTTTTCAAAGGAGGTTTCTCCGCCGCCGGTACTTCGGTATACGATGGTTCCGTTAGGATCCACGAGGATCTTTGTTGAAAATCCAGTGACATTCAGACGCAGTACATAATTGTTGCTTCCTTTGTCGTTCAATATATGCGCCCAGTTGAGGTTGTGCTGCTCGATGGCTTTTCGCCAGCTGTCATTTTTATCGGACGCAATGCCCAGCACACGCAGTTGATCGGGGTAGCTGTCTCTCAATTTTTTCAGATCAGGGACATCGGCCATACATGGGCCACACCATGAGCCCCAAAAATCGATGAGGTAAAATTTCCCCTTCCAGCTGTTGGAGTCAAACACCTGTCCGTCATATGTATTCCTGGTTTTTATCTGGAATATGGACTTGCCTACATCATATTTACTTCCCGCTACACGGTTCTTTAAAATCGTATAGAACGGGGAGCTTTGGTACGCCTTCGCTACAGTAGGTAATAGAGCCTCCACTGTCTCGATCGTCACAATCTCCCTGATCAGCATATCTTCCAGGTAATAGAGTCCGGCTATTGACGAAATATTCTTCTTTAAAAAGTCCTTCAAGTATTTTTCGGCTTCGGAATCGATCCGTTCTTGTTCGGCTTCAAGACGCTTTTTGAGCGCTTCTTCTACCGTATCTTTTGCCAGTTTCAGTTCAATGTTTGCCGATTTATTCAACAAGGGGTGATAGCCCTTATTGAGTTTACTGATGACATCATTTTCTTTATCCCCACTCGGATATACTTCAGCAAAATCAGACAGCTTTCCTTTCAGTAATATTTTACCACCCGGCATGGCGACAAACCAGATGGATTGGCTTTTGACAGGAATGTAACCTCGGTCGACACGCTTATAAAGCGATTCGGTCGGAAGGGTTAGGCGTATGATCAGCGGTACGGAAGTGGTATCCTGATAGTATATCTGTCCATTTTTAGTGCTGCCTTTTTTAAAAGCCACATCTGATATCCCATTCCAGATGGTCATGTTGTAGGTACTATCCTTCAAGTCGGTAATCTTGGAGGTCACTGTAAAGGTTTTGACCTGTCCGAAGCTATATAGGCAGCTCGCTATCAACAGGCTTATTGTGATTACTATATTTTTGAATTTCATGACGTAATGTATAATCGTATTTCATGTTTTAATAAGGATTCTGCTGGATCTGTCCCTTGCTGGCATCGATCTCCACACCGTTGATCGGTACGACCAAATGCTTACTTTCGAGGGTATAAATTTGGGGTGTAGAGAGGTCAACTCCTGTTCTATTGACTTGGTAAAAGTCTCTCTTTACGGTAATATTATCCGCAGCGTAGTCGTTGACACTAAATCGGCGTATATCGTACCATCGCATCACAAAAGGAAGTTCACGGCGTCTTTCAGCCAGCACCTGTTTAATCGCTTCATCCTTGTTAGCTGCCGTAAGTGCACTATAGGTGGACATCCGTTTTTGACGTAGGGTATTGACCGCCAACAAGGCATTCTGAACATCTCCCTGACGAGCCAGCACCTCGGCTTTATTAAGAAGCATCTCGGCTCTCGTCGGACCTGAAACTAAGATGCTCCCGTCGGTAAACATGGTGTACCGATACGCAGCTGGTGTCACGACATTGAAACGCCGGCCGCCATTCGGAATCATCAGATGCTTGTAACGGAGATCGTTGGTCTGATCGTACAGCGCTACCAGTGCGTTACTCGGCAGATACCATTGTTCACCGGTATATTGATAACGGCTGTAGTAAAGCTCGCTCCAATAGAGATATTTCGCGGCATTCCAGTCGTTTAATTGACTGTACCGGAGCGTTGCCGCTGGATTGCTGTAAGAGACGCTTCTGCCCGGAAGTATGGTATTATAGTCCACTAAACTTACGGTAGCCGACTCCAGTGCCTTGTTTGATTCGGCTAAACTCTTATCGTAGTCACCCGTAAATAAATAGTACCGGCTCATGAAAGCTGAAATAGCTTTCTGGCTTACCCGCCAGGTCTTTCTAGGATCGACATCGGCTTCAGCCACTTTCTTTGCTGCTTCGATATCTGCCAGAATGAAATCGTAAGTTTCCTGAAGTGTGGCCCGTTTTAGCGATTCTTCGTAATCTACGGTACGCTTTAACGGCAGTCCTAAACTATTCATATTCGCCGCAGCATAAGGCGCACAATAGTTATTGACTAAGATCCAATAAGACATCGCCCGGATAAAATGGGCATCCGCTTTAACCCTTCGGCGACTGGCTTCATCACCGCTAACCAGGTCGATATTTTTTAAAATGACATTTGCGGTGAAAATCTTTTTGAATTCTCCAGTCCACAGCTCGTCAGTAGCGAGGTTTTCAATACCCGCTGTAGATGACACATAACGCTGAAGACTATTGACTGTAAAAGCCGTGACGTTATTTTTATACAGCTCCTTGCTGATCTCCGTATCGTCGGTCGAATAGGTAGCCGTAAAGTTAGTTTCTTTCGAAAACTCGGTAGCATTATTGACCAAAGCTTCTAACTGCTCCACGGTTTTGATACTAGCCTGTTTCTTGGGCTCTTCGGATAGGTATTTTTTGCAGCTTGCGGTCGTCAGTATGGTAGCGGCAAACCCGATATATAGGAACACTCTCATGTTTTTCTGTTATTAAAATTGAAAATTAATACCGAATGTATAGCTCTGTGCAGGTCGCATCGTACCTGGTAGCCAATCGGGATTGTACCCTTTCGCATTAGCATGCCAGATCAGGCCAAGGTCACGCGCCTGTACAAATAGATTGACATGGTTTAATCGGATGGCTTCTGTCCACCGGTTAGACAACTTGTATCCCAAACTAAGCTCTTTTAACTCGATATAGGACGACTTTTCCACCTGGCTGCTTAGCGCCTCACTGTAGCGATCCCAAAGGTAGAGGTTAGGCTCATCAGGAAGTGCAAATCCTGGAATATTAGGATTCCCCGCCAGCACTTCATTCACATATTTATTGACAAAAGTCTTATCAGACCCTACGAGTGCTGCATAGTTAAATACAGGATTACGGTATACACTACCCATCTTGCCCAATAGGATACACATGATGTTAAAATTACCGAGTTGTAACGTATTGGTCCAGCCGAGTGTATGTGGTGGTACGCTAGTACCCATGTAATGCAGGAATGGAAGTCCCAAACCTCGATTGTACAGCGACACATCATTGAAACTCTGCTGACTATTGTTCGGTCCGGCGACATGCGGTACTCCATTGATCATACCGACGTAGTCAAAAGCATAAATAGAACCTACGGGGCGGCCTTCAACAAAAGCCCCATTGATCATTTGGTAAGTATACAATGAGGGGTTATAGAGCTGGTCTATATTATTTGCGTTAAAAGCATAATTGATATTCGTCTGATAAAGTATGTTTTTGCTTATTTCGACACGCGTACCCAGTGCAATTTCGAACCCTTTATTGGTGATTTCGGCATTATTGAATTTTTGGATTTGCGTTCCAGTTGCTGTAGGCAGCGCGATCTGCCCAATGATACCAGAGCCCTTTTTGCGGTATAGATCCAACGAACCAAATAGCAGGCCCTTATATAGGGAGAAGTCGACTCCAAGGTTGGTTGACGCTGTCTTTTCCCAACGTAGGCTAGGATTACCATTATCAGCAATGGTTGCGGTAATGGTGCCTGTTGATGTATTTAGACTGCCGCCTACATTGAGTAATGTCGCCGTAGAGGTCGAATTTTCCATATTCCCATTTTTACCATAGGTCAGGCGCATTTCAAGTCGGTCTATACCTTCTTGCGAAGTCATAAAGTTTTCCTTCGCGACATTCCATTTAGCTCCTATTGACCATAATGGTGACCACCGTAGTTTGGGATCGTCTGTGATGAAATTCGAGGCATCACTTCGTATACTTCCAGATAGCGTATAGCGGCTCAGGTAGGTGTAAGCCGCATTTCCGTAGAGTGACACAAATTTGTTTTTTTGCCACTTAAACGTTGTATTACCTCCAGGAATAGTGGTCGGGTAACCTTCAAAATCGGTAAATTGGTCTACCGAACTCCCATAACCATAAGGTGGTGTAGTCGCCTGAAGCTTGTCTTTGTAATAGCCGTACACGGTCGGATTGATGGTTCCGTTAGTCAAGTATTGCGACACTTCAATACCGGCAATGGCCGAGATCTGATGGTCGGAACCGAACGTCCGGTCAAAATTCAATTGGTTCCTAAAGACAAAACTTTGTATATCCTCCGCCCCCAATTCCTCGTCATTGGAGCCATCTTCATACTGTCTAATGCCACGTCTCAAAATCCCGCCTTTAGGGATATAAGCTTTACCTACGGTCTTTGTATCATCGTCATACTGCGTTTTTCTATTCACCAGACTGCGTACATAGAAGGTACTTTCATCATACATACGCTGCCGGTCTATCTTATTGCGCTCGTATTGGAATTTGGTATCGAAGGTAAGCCCTGGAATGATCTTGAGGTTAAGGCCCGTCTGTATACGGGCATTGATGCGCTCGTCAGTAAACTCTCGGCCACGCACTTCGCGCAATAAGTTGTACGACCAGTCGGCATAAGTGAATTTTTCAGTCGGAATCAGACTAAGCTGTTCACGGTTGTAGGTTTTTAGATTGACCCCATAACTACCATCTTCGTTCAAGAGCAGTTCATAAGGCGATAATTGCGCGATCTCCTCAAGGGTAGCGCCCCCATACTGCTGTTTTTTGTATTGTAGGTTGGCGCCTAAGTTAAACTGCAAAAAAGAGGTAATCTTAAAATCATTGTTGAAATTTAAATTAAAACGGTCATAACCGTTTTTCTGAAAGGCACCTTTGTTTTTTTCATAGAGAACAGAGGTGTAGTTCCGTACACGCTGATTGCCGGCCTGCAGATTGATATTGTATTGATTCAGTAGGGCATTTTGCGTGAGCAAATCCCGGAGCTGCCCGCGATTATCAATCTTGCTCAATCGGTCTAGTTCGGCGTTCATGTCGGCTGTAGACATTTTACCGTATTGATTGGCATATAATGCTTCCTGCGCTAATGTCAATGAGTTCGCTATGTCACCAAACGAACCCGCATAGGGATAAAAGGCCCAGTTGTTTTCATAAGCCTTACGTTCGTAGGCAACATGATCGGCCGAATTGGCTTGTGTAAGGATGTAGTTTAGGTCTGGTCTTCGCGCTATCCTAGAAAATGCACTTCCCTGGATGATAAGTTTATTATCGGTTTTAGCTTTTTTGGTGACAATAACAATAACGCCATTGGCGGCACGTGCTCCCCAGATGGATGCCGCAGCGGCGTCTTTCAGTACAGTGACAGATTCGACGTCATTGGGATTGATATCCGAGAAGTTGCTACTCGATATGGGGAAACCATCCACCACGACCAGTGGTTTACTATCGGCATATAGGGTGCTATTGCCCCGGATCAGAAAGTCTACACTACCGTCTTCATTTTCCTTGGCTTGCATACCCGCTACCGTACCTTGCAGTGCACTGGAAAGGTTGGATGCAGGACGCCTGGCCAATACCGATTGCCCGACCTGGCTGAAGGCCCCTGTAGCACGCTCTTTCGAAATCGTCTGATAACCTGTACTCACCGTGATATCGACACCTTCCAGTGTTGACAAACTTGCCGTAAGCTGGATTAGCCCCATGGATTCTTTGGCTTTGAGCGTGAGGGGTTCATAACCCACGTAAGAAACCAAAATCATTGCCTCTTTATCGGATACCCGTAGGCTGAATGAGCCGTCTTTATCCGTTTTTGTCATCACCTCGCTGTGGATTACGCGCACAGAGGCATCCGATAGACTTTCACCCCGCTCATTGACCACTCTGCCGCTGATGACGATTTGCTGATTAGCGGTCATCACCTCAGTCTTTGGCTTTAATGCGATAATATCGGTATCAATTCGATACGTAATGTTGGTATTTTTGAAGAGCTGATTTAGGACGTCAACCAGCGGCGCGTCTTTTACGGTGAGGCTGAGACCATTGACTTTTTTGATTAGTGCAGCATCGCCAATAAAATCGTAACCACTTTGTTGACGGATTTTATTGATAATAAGTTCTAAAGAAGCATTTTTTTCCTTTAGCGTTATTTTTTGAGCAAAGCCACTTGCATATACCTGACACAGGCCAAATGTCAGCAGCACAAGAATAAGTTTCATCACGACGAGCGTTTTATAGAGGATATAGACAGGAGTCCCCCTCCATTTTTCAAGGTAAAAATTCATACATTTGAGTAATTTGGGTTAGATGCTATTGTTAGTTGTTGGAATTAATGATTGGGACCCAAAAATCGACCGGATGTGTTCGCAGCACATTCGGTTTTTTTTGTGACCCAATTTTTAGTTTTTCACTAGGGCGGGTGTTTCATGATGTTGGTTTTTCGATAGGTTTAGTTATTATTCTGTTGATCTAGGGGGTGACGGTGATTTTTCTTCCCGTTCGTTTAAATTTAACATCAGCGACGGCCTCCAATGCACGCAGTACGGCGGAAAGGTTGCGCGATCGGGATACGGTCCCAATATAGGTCTTATTGGACGGCGTCTTTTCATAGGTAAATTCCACATCGTACCAGCGCGCTATCTTATTGAGAATGCTGCCTAAGGTTTCGTTATCGAAATTAAAGTAGCCATTCTTCCAGGCTACCGCATGCTCGGTATTGCTCTGGGCGAGCTGGATCTGTTTCGTATCTTCCTTAACGGTACTTTGTTGACCAGGCTTTAGCAAAACCGACTTGCTGTCATCAACATTATTTACTTTAACAGCACCTTCTAAAAGTGTGGTTACGGTGGCTTCGGATGTGTAAGCAGATAGATTGAAATGTGTACCCAGCACCTCTATCGTCTGCTGTTGACTGCGTACTTTAAAAGGTTGTTTTTTATTGTGGGCGACTTCAAAATAGGCTTCACCAGTCAATTCCACCACGCGCTCCTTGCCCTCAAATCTGGACGGGAATTTTAAAGAGGAATAGGCATTAAGCCATACCTTGGTACCGTCTGCCAGTACGATATTGTATGTTCCCGTCTTGGGGGTTTGTAGGGTACGAACTGTGGGCGCTTCGGATAAGGAAGAAGTAGGGTCACCCTGAAGCAATTCTGGACCGTCAGCATACCTGATCTGTGCCCCCACGATGATGGTATTCCGGCGCTCACTTAACTGGATAGCGCTCCCATCACCGCTCAACAAAACAGCTTTATGACCTCCCGGCTGAATATCAGCCTGCTGCCAAACCGGGTGCGCTATAGGTTCCTTAGTAGACTCTCTACTAAAGAAATAGCTGACGCCCAATACGAAGATTAAAGACGCTGCAACTGCACTTATTTTAAACAGCTGATTCTTCCTTCTTATCCGTTTGACATTATCGTAGATATTGACCTCAATTCTGCTCTTCACCTCGTCTTGTATACGCTTTATATCCGCTAAATTGGCCGTATATTGGCTTTCCTTAAGCTGTTGAAGATGCCAGGTTTCAACCCAAGATTTCTCTTCTTCAGAACAGGTGCCCAAACGGTAACGTTCAAGAATTTCTTTTGCGTTTTTACGCTCCATGATAACAAAGGTTAATACGTTGTTTTGTTATAGGTAGGTTAACGCGGAGAAAAGTAGTAGATGAAATTTAAAAAAAAGTAAAAAACAGTAAGGTTAATTTTGAACGCATGATTTTCAAGGCATTACTCACCTGCTTGCGAACCGTGTTTAGTGAAACATTGCGTTGTTTTGCAATTTCTTCATAGCTTTTTTCTTCCTGACGGCTCAGGATAAATATCTCCCGCATCTTTGGTGGAAGATTCATGATTTCTTTTTCGATCTGCTGTTGCAATTCTTTTTCGAGGAGGTAGTTGTCGGTCGAGTATTCGCCCTGATCCAAAAAATATTGTAGTGAATCGGCATAGCCCTTTCTCACTTTCTGCTTGTCCATGTAGTCAAATAGCTGGAACCGCACAGCCGCATAGATGTAAGAAGAAAAACTCCTATTTATTGCTAACGGAGTCTTTGACCAGAGGGACACAAATACGTCCTGAAGAAGATCCTTTACCACCTCCTCATCGGCTATGATTTTGCGGGCATAAATAAATAACAGCGGAAAATATCGCTCATATAGGACGCCAAACGCTTGTTCATCTTTTTCTAAAACAAGCGCAATCAACTCTTTATCCGATAAATCTGCGTAGCAATACATCTGTTATTCAGAACCTGAAATCAAACTTACATTAAAATTGACAAATTACAAATTCTCCCATTATGAATTCATGGGCTGCGAAAAAAGCCACATCTCCCGACGTGGCTTAAACTAAACATAAACATATGAACCACCACCTGATCTCGTGGTTTTAACATACTCTTAATTGATGTTCACATTAAATGTGAAGGTGGCCTGCACGGTTTTCGTACCCTCGTAGGTATATACCATGGCCTGCTTCACGGTATATTTCTTTCCTGCCGCCAGCACCGCCGGATATTGTCCGATCGAGAACGTTAGCGTACTGGCATTAAATTCCGAAAACAAACCCGCCGTGGCCCCCCATGTGGTGACAGCGCCGGCAGGCGTAAACCAATGTCCGTAGCCCGTAGCCGTCATGTTGGGATTTAAACTTCCATTTGGCTCTACCGCATAGAATTTAATTTTGCCGCTGCTCATCAAACCCGCCAGGTCTGCCGAAGCTATGCCAAAGGCCTCCCCTAGCTGGGCGGCGTTGACACTTACTTGTGTACCCGAATAGTTCTTCGCATCGGCAGCAAAGCTGACATCATAACTGAGTGCGATATCTTTGGGCTGACTGCTCACCGCATTGTATCCGGTAGCGTTTGTACCCTGAATGTTGATTTCGTAAGGCCATTGCTCATCGTTGCTGTCGTTATCATCCCAGGCATGCGGCTGGTAAACCGATGGAGCGCCCGTGACCACAAACCAGAGTTTGCTGCAATTGGCCGGAACAGTAAAGGTTGCTGTATTCTCTGTACCCTCCATCCGATCACCGTATACCCGCGTACCATCTTTCAGCAAGGCCACATAGCCGTAGCGCCACCCTGCACGGCTGGCATCCACCGCGTTGAACCCGGCAGCGTTTGGCAGGCCTTTAAAAGCTACCGAAACCTTTGTTCCCACGGCAGGTACGTCCAGCGGAATCACATTATACCCCGTCGTACCCGGACAGCGATCGTAAGTGACGCGGAGACTTCCATTGGACTGCCGTGTAAATTTGGTTGTCAGCTTACCGATATAATTTTTTCCATAATCCCGGATGCTGTTCAGGTCCCAGGTCACAAAGCGGGTGGCCGCATCGTAGATCTCATTGTTGAACTGCTTCACATCGATACCCGTGATACGCATGTAAGCCTGCACGGGATCTTCGGGTTTTAACGCCTCGCGCCAGATACGGCCGATCATATCGATGCCATGTTTGCTGGTCCAATACCAATGAATAAAATAGCTGGCATAGCGATATTTCTCGTGGTGAATATGGCGAAAGTAATTTTCTGTATAGACGGTAAAATCGTGGCCTGAGAACGCTTGATCCGGATAGGTCTGATAGGCCTGCCATTGCGCGGTCTGCTCCCAAAACCCATTACCGCTCGTTCCGCCATAGCCGTAACGAAAGCCATGGTCGCCTTTCAGATCAGCAAATACCTGGTACTGAAAACTGTGCCCGATCTCGTGCGCAATGACGGAACCCACCGGCTTACAGGTGGCCGGATTGATCCACAATGCCCCGATCAGATCGTCGTAACCGCCACCATAGGCCATCCATTCGGTCGTGTAATGTACAAAAATCATCATCTTGTACTTATCCAGATTGGATCGGTTGACCTTGCGTTCTGCAAACTTCAGGGTATTGACATTTAATGCGTAGAATTGCTCAGCTTTGGCCAAAAGATCATCAATATCCACCCGATATTCTTCCGGTACAGCGCTGGCATTGGGATCATTCTTTCCATAACTCGGTTCCCAAAAGACGATAAAATGCTCCGACTGGCGGCTGCGCGAGTAGGACCATTTACTGCCCTTATCGTTATAGTCCATCCCCGCAAATTCTTTGGGCTTATAGATCATCAACGAATCTGTCCCTACGGGCGTGGGCGGGGTGGTCGTCTCCTCTTCGACAGGAGGTTCTACCTCTTTTTTGCTGCATCCCAGCGACACTAACACCAATGCTGAGACCAGTGTCAGCAGCAGTCTATTCAATTTTATACTTTTCATCATTTGAACTATTTATAGGTAGAGATCAACTGTGTGTGATGGTCAAAAAACGGAAGCGCACGGTATAGGTACCGCTTCTGTAGTATTTGATGGTCGATACGGGATTGAGGTTACGCCCCAAGCTGTTCGCCGTACCCACAATACGGTAATAAGAAATGGGATCGCCCGACCAAAATTGCGTGCCCACATAGGTACCGTTCATGATGGGGTATACCAAGCCCGAAACATTCGGGTAGCGATACACCAAGCCCGTATCAGTAACTTCCTCCGGATAGTAAGGCGACCAATTTTTAAATGTAGGCCGGTCGCCACGCTTGATGACCTCCCCTTTTTTGGGGTTGAATGGCTTGCCGTTTTTATCTTCCCATACGTAGATGATTTTGTTTTCCCCTTCTGCCTCGTGCTCTACACTGATCTCATAGTCTGTATAGGGTAAAAAATTAGCCTCGGCACCGTAGTCCGAACTTGTGCACGACTTAAATAAAATATCCTCCTTTTTAGCACCGATGATATTAAAATCGAGGATACTCTTAAATTTTTTCTGTCCGGCAACATTGCTCACCTCCACATCGATGGTGTACTGCCCCGGGGTCACAAATTGGGTTGCCTGTGTAAATCCTACCCGGCCTCCCGTCGCATTGAGCATCATCGGTGGATATTTAGCCTTCCCAATTTTCGCATTTAATTGATCGAGGGTGGTATCCCGCCAGGTAACCTCGGCAAGGTAGGTGGATATCTCATGCTCTTTAGTAAACTCTGTGGTCACCTCACCCGTCTCCTTGTTTCGTACCGCCAGCAGATTCACGGTCAGCGGCGTGGTGCTTCCATTGGCCACAATGGCATCCGTGTATACCACAGCCCCCTGGTTGACCTGCAGGTTTTCCACATTATAACGCAAATTTTCATTTAAATAACCGACTTGGTCACTCTTGCAGGAATTCAATACCAACACCGATAATCCCGCTATGCCTATGATAAAACTTCGTTTTTTCATCTGTTTTATTTTTTCATTTGTGACAGAACCACCCGGTTGATTCCGCATTGCTCCGGAATCAACCTAGCTAGGTTCATAATTTATTTGATCTTAATGTTGAATACAAAAACAGCATTCAAATCGCCTTTAGTTTTGGACTTGTACACCAGCGATTGGCGGACCGTGTAAGTATTTCCCACTGTTGTTTGGCCCGGATACTGCAAAATATTAAAGGTCATTGTTGCGGTTGCCAGTTCCGATACAATGCGCGCATCTGTACCCCACGAGCAGGTTTTGCCACTGGCGTCAAACCAGTGCCCCGGTGCGTTGGCCGTACTGTTTGCATTTAAAGTACCATCGGGCTGCACGGCGTAGTAGGTGATATCTTTACCTACCAGCGCCGGTATTGCTCCACTTTCCACACCATAAAAGCGCGCTAATCGCGGAAGCAGCACATCTACTGTGGTACCTGTGTAGCCCGCTGCATCATATTTGATGCTCAAGTCGTAATTAAAGGTGAGCGTTGAACCCGCTTCCACAATTCTAGGCCCTGTGAGGATACGTGGCGTAAAATCACCGATAAACGTATGGGTGTTGGCCAATATATTCAGCGTGGTGCCCGAGGCTGTTTTTATGCCTGTTGTCTGACAGTATACCCGCATATCGGCCATGTCATCTTCTTTTACGGTAACGATACCGTCGGGACTGATCTGATCCGCTTCACCCCGTATTTTGACGTAGTATAAATTATAGACAGGCCCCGAAGACCAAAGGGGTTTGGGTTGCTTCTGCCTATGGTAGACAAATCCACTTATATTGGATGTATTCTTGATTGCCGTATACGCGGTGCTGGCCGTTGCCAGATCGTAAGGCGCCTCGTTGTAGATGTATGCCCTGACGGAATCTATTGGAATCTCGCTTAGAAACTGGTCAAAAGAATATTGCGCATTTTCATCCACAAACTTTACCGAGTCTGCCTTTTGCTTAAAATAGCGATTGACCGAATAATCCGAGGGCGCCCAAAACGTTTTGGCTTTGTTAATTTCATCCTTCAGTTTAAAATGGTCGATCACCAGCAACAAGGTATCGAACATCCCAGCGGGATGAGCGGCCAGGTAGTCGTAAGTAGACAGATTGACTTCGGCTTTATGGAGACCGTCGTCCGTCAGATAAGCCGCTTTCTTGCAACCGATCACTGTCAGTCCAAAAGCCAGCAGCAACGCTAATCGATATAAGGTTTTCATTTTTTTCAAGTTTAGTGGTTTACATATTGACAGTGCTCCAGTATGGTGTCTGAATGAGTGCAGGATTGGCCGACAATAACGAAGGGTCAAAAGGCCAAAAGTATTTCTTCGCATTAAACTGCGCCTGGTTCATTTTACTCTCCGGAAATTTATAGATGTTAAAATTCTTGTACAACCGCACCAGATCGTAATAGCGATGGCCTTCCAAAAACAGTTCGCGCGCCCGTTCACTAAAGATGGCCTCTTTAAGCGGTTCTTCGTTTTTATAGACCTGCAGTCCTGCTTGCGTCCGGATCTCATTTAGGATACTTTCAGCAGCACTGTTTTTGCCTGTTGCGGCCAGTCCCTCCGCCATCAGCAGCTTGATGTCTGAATACCGAAAGATGATGATGTTATTTTTAAATATGGCATTGTAATTTGAGGTATTACCCGAGTACTTTACATTTGCATATTTTGTACACAATGCATAGTTACCGCTATAAGCCACATCGAATACACTTTTAAAGCGCTTGTCGTTACTGTCTTTAAAGAGCGTTTTAAGGTAATCCTGACTGATTCTTAACATCGGATCTGTAAAATTCCGAAAATAAGGTCCCGCCAGTGAATAGTACCCTATCCCCCTATTAGTCCCTTCGTTTTCACCATTCTGGGCGATCTCGAAGATACCTTCATTGGATTTTCCCTGATAGATACCGCGGTAGTTGAGGCTGTCCCGTCCCACAAACGAATATTCGCCGCTTTCCAGTACCGATTTAGCCGCCGCTATGCAGTCGGCATATTCGCCTCTCCAGGCACTCAGGTGCGCCTGTAGGGCAAGTGCTGCACCCGTATTTGCACGCGTTGCAAAATCATTTTGGTCGATATTGCTCCATTTCAATAACGTTAGTGCCTTGGTTAAATCTGCCTGACTCTGATCCAGCACATCGCTCTCTTTTCGGGCAGGCAGATTGACCGCATCGATCGGCGCTACAGATTCGGTTATGATGGGCACCGTACCCCATACCCGCGCCATATAGAAATAAGCAAATGCGCGCACAAAATAAGCTTCGCCGATGTAATAATCGCGTACCGACACGTCGTTAAAAACATTTTCGTCCATCTTGGGCAGCCTTTGGATCACGCGGTTGGCCTGGTCTATGACCTGATAAAAGATATCATAGCGCCGCAGCTGATACACGGGCCGCCAAGTTTCCAACGCCGGTACGGATATATTGAGCTGCATGTTTACAAGCGGATTAATATCGACATCGGTCGAAGAAGATATTTCGTCCGACAGCAGATCGCCATATACATAATAGGCCATCCCATTGCCCTGGTTTAGGGCCTTCCGCAGCAGCGCATACATGGCATTGGTTGCACTATTGGCATCTTCCTGCGTTTTCCAGAAGTTCTCATCTGTTGCCGAACTCACAGGCTCAATGTCCAGAAACTTGGAGCAGCCCGAAGCGAGATACATGAAAGCACTCAGCACTAAAAACAATATTTTTCTTTTCATCTCTAATTAATTTTAAGCCACCGTTATGCGATGGAACTGACACGATTAAAAGGTAACATCCAGGCCTATAGTCCATTTCTTAGGGATCGGATATCCGTTACCCGTTGAATAACCGTTGGCTTCCACCGCTTCAGGATCTGGCACCGTCGACCAAGACTTAACAGCCACATTATCCACCACCCCGTACACGCGGAGCATTTTCAATTTAAGCTTCTTTATGATGGCCTGTGGGAACATATAGCTCAGCTGAATATTTTTGAGGCGTACAAAACTGGCATTTTCCACAAATGTGCTGTTGGCGATGTGCCAATTGTCGACCGTATTGTGAAACAGCGATGGGTATTTGGTCTGATCCCCATCTTTCATCCAGAAGTCGCTGGGGTTAAAATCGCCAGCAATGGCCGAATTGGTACCCCAGGTCGAATACAGGTTAGATGAACCCGCATCCTGCAATTTGTCCGACATATAACCGTTCCATAATGAGCGTCCAAACACAAAGCTCACCAGAGTGGATAAACTAAAATTCTTGTAAGAAAACTGGTTGATAAATCCGCCCACGAGGTCAGGATTCGGATTTCCCATATCAATTTTGTCGTTGTGGTCGATGGTGTAATCTCCATTCACATCCCGGCGGCGCGGATCGCCGGCCTGATATAAATTCCCCCTAAAATGCGTGAGTCTTTTTCCTGTCAAAGGATCTACAGGTACATCTGCAGTGGTCGCATATACTCCATCCACATCCCATACTTTAAACGGGAAAATAGGCTGACCTACGTTCAGTGCACGTTGCATCCATACCGGACCCACTTGTATTTCCTGTCCACCGCCAGGGAGGCTGGTGACATAGTTTTTATTGTAAGCAATATTGAAATTGGTGGTCCACTGGAACTCCGACGACGGAGCCATATTGCGTGAGATAAGCGTCATTTCTACCCCACTGTTTCTCACACTGATAAAATTGTTGGAAACCGTGCTGTATCCTGAGGTCAATGGCATGTTCAGATCGTATACCAGCTGTTTGGAGTCGCGCACATAAAAATCGGCAGTCACGGTAACGCGATCGTGCAGGAGGTTCATATCAAAACCGGCATTAAACTGCGGCGAGCGCTCCCATCGGATCGTCGGCGAGGTTGCTGCCGCGCCATAATTAGGCGCTACAGTAGGCTTGCCATTATAAGAGAGTACCGAACCACCGATACCATTTTCCAATACCGAGCCAGCGTATGAAGCATCAAAAGTCAGCCCCGTATAGCGTGCGTAGTATGAGCCCGGGTCACGTCCGGTAACACCATAGCTACCCCGTATTTTGAAAAAGGATATTGCATTTTTCACCCCCTGGAAAAAGGGCTCTTGCGAAAGCACCCAGCCAGCGGAGATGGACGGGAAAATACCCCAGCGGTTGTCCTTGCTGTAACGCGACGATGCGTCCATGCGATAGCTGGCAGAAAGCAGGTACTTGTCTTTGTAATCGTACCCAAAACGACCGAATACCGATACACGCGAGCGCTCATTGATGGAAGTTGTCGCATAGAGATCGGGGCCGGAAGGGATACCCGTTACGGTTTTTACATAATTCCCATTGTCGTTATAGCCATACATATAGTTTGCATTGGACGTATTGCGTTCAATACCGGTACCCAACACGGCACTAATATTATGGGTATCGCGAATGCTCTTGATGTAGTTAAAATAGGTTTCCCATTCCCAGCGTTTATTTTGGTTCACCCAATTCTGAGCATAGTTTCTATTACCTGTCAGCAGTTTGGGACGAAAAAGATCACGCGTATTGTTGTTGACATTGAACGAAAACTGCGAACGTAGGGTCAGGCCATTGATCAGAAACTTTTTAAGTGTTCCGGCGAAATTTCCATTCAGGCTGATCGCGTTATCGCGGTCCATCATACCATCGTAGCGCCCCGTATAGATCTGTTGGTCTACGTCCGTAATCTGATAGAAAGAAGAAGGAAATCCCCAGGTACTAAATGGGTATTTTGTATCGTCCCCCGACCCATGTTTTGCTTTTGTAAAACCTGCGAACAAGTTGGTCTCAAACTGAAAATTGTCTGTTGGATTGGCCTGCAACATGAGGCGCGGCGTCAGGTTTTCATTTTCATAGCCCATCATTACACCCTGCTCATAGTAGCGCTGTGCCGAGAAACGGTATAAAAACTTTTCCATGGTGGCACCGATACTCATATTGACATTGTTGATGTTGGCCGACTGCAGAAAAAGCCCCTGCCAATCCGTATTATTATTAAATGCAGGGTTTAAACTATCCGTCAACATCGGACTGATCAAGCCATTGTTGAACCAGTCGTACGATCCACCCTGATAAAGCAGATTCATCTTCAGCCTACGCTCGGCTGCGCCCACGGTGATGGGCTTCATGGCCGGACGGCTCGAAACCCCGTTGTATGCCGAGATCCTGATTTCGGGTTTCCCCACTGCCGGACGTTTGGTTTTGATGATGATGACCCCATTTGCGGCACGGGCACCATAGATGGCCGATGCCGAGGCATCTTTTAAGATATCGACCGATTCGATATCGTTGGGATTGATAGCCTGCAACGGGCTTGCATTTCCGTAAGCCGCCTGTATATCGCTCACATCGTAAATAATATTGTCGATGACATACAAGGGAGCCTGCAGCTGATTATCGGCCAAGCCCAAGTTGCTCGTTCCGCGGATATTGACGATGTTATTGGTACCCGGTTCGCCCGATGTACTCAATACTGTCAGACCCGCCACACGTCCCTGCAACATGGCGTCGAAGGTGGCGTAAGGCGTATTTTCAAAATCCTTACCCTTCACGGTAGTGATGGCACCCGTCGTTTTGCGCCGCTGCACATCCTGATAGCCCATTACAACGACCTCATCGAGCCCCGTCCCATCTTCTTTCATGGTAATCTGGATGCTGTTGTCGCCATCACGCAGCTGTTTTTCTTGCCGCACATAGCCGAGGGAACTAAAAATCAAGGTTGGATTTGCCGATTTGAGTTTTAAGGTAAATTTTCCATCAGCACTCGTTTTCGTCGCATTGCTGACGCCTTTCTCTAAAACACTGAGATCAGGCAGAGGGGTGCCTTTTTCGTCTTTAACGATCCCCGTGACCGTTCTCTGTTGTTGCGCATACAGCTGTTGACATAGCAACAGCAGCAACATAAAAATACCCGTCAGGCATTTTTTTGGAAGATTTTCATACATAGTCATAATTTCGTTAAGCAGATGTTCAGTTTAGCATACTGGCAATGACACATTAGATCCCTGGGACAAACGCGATCCTTTTCGCAAAAAGGATATGAGCAGCATGTTAAAAATTGATTAGTTCTTCTTTCTGTAACAAAAATAGTACTTCGAAGCAGCGGATTTCGGTCAGATCTTACCCACTCATTCTAACATTTTAACAAAAGAAATGGTGGGTTTCCGGTGCGGTACAGTAGGGCCAATGAGGGTATAAAAACAGTGAATCCGTCTAGCTAAGCTATGGATAGATACCTTCGTTAGCTAGACGGATAGGGTTGCGATTAGCAAAACGGCACGTCAATAAGGCCGTGGCTATAAATTCGGCTAATCGTAGAGGTAATTTCTGTAGTTGCGCACATATATCTTGGGCGATATGCCCAATATACTGCGAAAAACACGGTTAAAGTTGGTGATGCTATTAAAGCCCGAATCGTAGGCAATCAGCGAGATCGAATCGTGCCGACCCAGCCCCAGCAATTTACAGGCTTCGCGGATACGCAGTTCATTCAGGTAGGCGATGAATGTTTTTCCCGTGCAATTTTTAAAATAGCGGCAAAAGGCGTGTGGCGTCAGATTTGCTTTTTCGGCGATTTCATCCAGACTGATATCCTCTTTAAAATGCTCTTCCAAAAATTGACATAATTTCTCTATCCGGAACGGTTTGGAGATTTCTTTTTTGGGCAATTGTACACCCGAAAGCGGTTCCAGTTCGGTGAATACTTTGCTGAGCGTTTTTAATAAATAGAAGAAATTTACGAGCTGATCCAAAAAATCAGACTTTTGCAGGATTTCGATGTAATGAGATACCTCTGCATGAAGTTTGGATGGAACCCTAAATCCGCGCTGGCATTTATGCACAAAATCGATCAGGTTTCGGAGTTCGGGCATCGTCGCCATGGTAGACAGTGCACCTTTGGTGCTAAAGAATAAAGAGATCGAGCGCACATGTTCGCCTGCAAAGAAACTTTTAAAAACATGGGCCTGGTTTGTTCCCAATAGAAAAATGTCTCCCGGCTGGAATTCATGTACATTATCGTCCACCAGTAGCTGGCCGATACCTTCCTTGATCCAGATTAATTGATATTCTTCATGACGATGCATGTATGGATAAAATTTATCCAGCACATCTTCTTGAATATAGATAGATTTGTCCTGAGGGGCAGGAACTTTAAATTGAACTGGCTTCATAACAAGTTAGATTAGTTAATTGTCAATATGACATTAAATATACATAAGCCAATTTGGTGTTGCAATACTCAAACCAAAGATGTTAAAATACGGTGATAATTGGTTACAATTTGCATATATATAAATTATATCCAAACAGCTATCATCTTTTTTACGTTAGTATGAGCTTTATAAAACCAAAATCGCACTATAGATTTTAAAATTTTCACCCCGAACGGGTATAAAAAAGATATAAAACAAATAATTTATACCCGATGTAGTATAATTTAACAATATTTACTATATTTATATCAGAAAGGGTATAATTATGGATTCACTACGACTATTTGTAAAAAAGAAACGGAAAGAATTGAAGCTTACACAGGAAGACTTAGCTGATAATGCTGGAGTTGGCTTACGGTTTGTGCGTGATCTTGAGCAAGGAAAAAAAACGTTACGTTTAGACAAAGTAAACGACATATTGGCGTTATTCGGTAAAGAGGTTGGTGTAATTGATCAAATTAGAGAGTGATGGCGCGCGAAGCAAAAATATATTTTCACGATGATTTAGCTGGATATCTCATTGAGACTGATCATGGTTATTCATTTAGTTATGACGAGAACTATCTAAAAAAAATGGATCCACAACCTATCAGTCTAACTTTACCGATTTCCGAGAACGTTTATCATAGCAATATACTATTTCCGTTTTTTGATGGATTAATTCCCGAAGGATGGTTATTGGAAATCGGCGAAAAACATTGGAAGCTCAATCCTAGAGATCGTTTTGCACTATTAATCAACCTCTGTAGAGACACTATAGGAGCAGTTTCTGTTTATCCGATGGAGGCGGAAAACGATGGCTAATTGTTTGTTTTGCTATAAACCAGTTGAAACAGGAGACTATCATACGGCATGTTCACGAACATTTTTTGGAACGACACAAGTTCCCTATTTGGAGTTGGACCAAGAAAAATTGAAAAAATTAGCTGAAGTTACTGTAACCGAGAGATTGGCATTAACTGGCGTACAGCCAAAAATATCAATCAGTCTAAAAGGAGAAAAAGGGAATAAGCGACTTACATTAGTTGGCCTTTGGGGTGATTATATCCTGAAACCTCAATCGAAAGAATATCTACTCATGCCGGAAGTAGAAGATCTAACCATGCACCTCGCAGCGCTATTTAAGATAGAAACAGCAAAACACGCATTAATACGAACTTCCACTGGAGAACTAGCATACATTACAAAACGATTTGACCGTAAGAAGGACAAAAAAATCCATGTTGAAGATTTATGTCAGTTATCCCAGTTACTGACCGAGCAAAAGTACAATAGCTCCTATGAACGCGTAGGAAAAATCATCAAGCAGTTTGCTTCCAACATAGGATTAGATGCAATCAAATATTTTAGACTCGTACTATTTAGCTTTTTAACAGGAAATAACGACATGCATCTCAAGAATTTTTCATTAATGCATACCAATCATGGCGTTTTATTATCACCAGCATATGATCTCATTAATGTCAACTTAATCTATCCAAAGGATAAGGAGGATATGGCTCTCACATTGGGTGGTCGTAAACGAAAAATAAAACGGTCAGATTTTAACCAGCTTGCGCAAAGTTTGGGAATTTCTGAACTGGTCAGAGACAATATATATAAAGACTTCAGGAGAAATGTTGATAAAGTTAAAGAAATAATTGATCACAGTTTTCTAACAGATGATTTCAAAGAAAAATATGTTCAAATTGTCCACACTAAATTAAAACAGATCGAACTATAGAAAAGAATTTAGTGATCATGAATAAACTCCTATTTACCATCCTCTTTATTGTGGCTTCTACTTTCGGTGTTTCACAAACCTTGACTAAGGAAGCCACTGCTATCTGCTACCCGGCCCCCAACTCTTCAGCCAGCGATTGTAAGCCTTGATTAGCTTCTTCAAATCGTTTGAGTTCGACCGCATAAGATTCAGTAACCGTTTCGAGCAAGGCACTTCCCGCAGTAAAGTCAACATAGGCCATTACCGTATCACCACCCCACATCCAGTCAAAAATCAGGGCATAACCCTCCAAAACATAGCCCTCCAGTTGTTTTAAGAGAGCTAGCATCGGCAATATTTCAAGATAATTTTCACTGAAGTTCAATACGGCAAATGTCCAGTGTTGCTTTTCCTCATCATAATACTCCTTCGCACCGTAAAATCTATCCTTAAGCAGATTATCGAAGACTTCACGAATGCGCGCCTGTGAATAACTTGGAATAATTTCCAACGTTGTTTTGCTGTACATCTGCCGGCTCTCCCACCACTGCGACCAATTATCGTCTTTGTTCGGGGAAATCGGTTTAAAAGAAAAAAACTCGTTCAATCTCGATTTTTCTATTTTAATACTTATGTAAAGGCTATCCAATTCCATACGATTGTTCTAAGATATTCTTAACTTCTTTTTTAAACGTTACCGGCTCGACAGTTTGATCTTACCATCGCTATCAAAATCCGAATTGTCCGTCACTCTTTTGAGATTGAGCTGCTTTAAAGACAAGCCTTCCTGCAGGGGTATACCCGTAGTGTTTACCTTAAATAAGGGATAAGATAGTGGCTTTTCAGCCCATTCCAACACAAAATGATAGCCATCTACAATCTTTTGCTGGTCATCCGTCTTGATGATCAAGATATTGTGGAAGGTTTGCTCCGGTTTGGCAGGATCACTATTCGGTAATATACCCCGCGCTTTATAGGTGGCGATAAATTTATAATAGTGGTACTTGCCACCGATCGGATTAAATATTAATTCCCGACTATTATTTTCCGCAACCAGATCCGAAAAAGACTGCTCAAAATTGTCCAGTAATTTGTAATTAAAATCGGTATTGATCTTATTGGCGACTAGTATATAGGTCTTTTCATCTTTACCGGCACTATTTACCTTCGCTTGGTTTTGTGCAGCGGCCGAATAGCAAGTAAACCAACTTAACAATAGGACTATTAAATATCTCATCCTACTAATTTATTAAAATTCAAAGAATAATACCTTAGTTGGTCAACAATCATTTCATTTTTCGATTTCTAGCTGACACAAGCGGAGAACTTTTACACTACTCCAATAAATTTTCCAATAGCTTATTATGTATTGGTCAATTGGGAGACATTATCCGCGCAAATGCCCAATCATCCTGTAACCAAATTGCAGCTTTATTGCAGCTTTTAGAGTCTGGAGCGAACTATTAACTTATATTTATTAAGTTTGTAGCATAACGCATATTATTTCCGTTTGCAATAGTATAGTATCAAAATAAATTATGAAAAGACCTATTTTAACGAAATGCGCAGTTTTATTGATTTTCCAGTAATACTTCTTACTGACCTATTCTATTTTATTATGCTGAACATATTTGAAAAAGTAAATAAAGGGCAATGGTTGCTCTTTATCCTACCATTCTTTCTATTTGCGTGCGAAAAAGATGAGCGCGATGGCACAACCTGTGCGCAGAATTGTATTGTACTATCGGGCGTTGTAGTGGATACTCCTGCGAACAAATTATTATCTGATGCAGAAATTGGGATTTCTTTCCAATATTACAGTTTGTTCCTTAAACCATCTATAAGTTTGGGGAAAACAAAGACAGATGGTAAAGGGAAATATAGTTTTCGATTTGATGCCAGCAAATACCTATCCGAACATGGCTTTTTTATAGTTAGCGTCAAAAAGAATGGTTATTATCTTAATGCATATCATCCAGATTCGTATCAAAGCGTAGCTTCCTATGACTTGGACGAGCTCAAGTATGACATGCCAACTGATGAACGAATAATGCTGTTTAAAAGGGGCGAAATGGAGTTGCATGTAAAAAATGTCAAAAAACTCGATTTGAAGATGCTTTCGGTTAGCTATGGTCCAGAGAAATCCAATACGGGTTTTTCTATTGCTCCTGTTCCTCGTGATTTGGATACCATCGTTAGGGTAACCATTCCTGCCGATATGGAATCTGTATTAAAATGGCAAGGCTATAATGGACCGAACCCCTTACAATTCGACAAGGCCGCCACTGTTAATTCAGAAAAAGGAAGCTTTACACGCTATCAGTTAGATTTCTAGTGAGAACTAGCGCCAATTAAAAGAGAAAACAATTATAAAATCTATAACCCGATATTCATATGCTCAAAAAATTACTTTCCGGGATATCTTTTTCCCTATTAACTTTATCAGGAACCGCACTTTACGCGCAGCAAAACAATAGTGGCAGTTATGAGATCGAACTTTCTTTTACTCCTCTAGCAGAGCGTACTATTGGACCGCGGAGGAGCCTTATGGGAGCCGGTAGCGACGCCAGTAAAAATTATATAGCCGGATTGCTCCGCGTAGGGTATCACTATAATGAAATATGGTCTTTTGGTGTTGGTCTGGGTTATTCTCACCAGAACATTACGACAACATCGGCAATAGTCGATCCATCGGTGGAGCGGATGCAATATTCCTCGGAACTTTCTATTTGGGAATTCCCTTTAGACGCCAGGGTAAAATTTTTAAAATACCTTTATGCAAATGCGGGACCTATGTTACATATCCAGCAAAACTCAAATAGTCATGTAGACAAGCAGAATGGTATAGGTTTCCATATTGGACTGGGGGCAAAAATTCCATTATCCCAACAGTTTGCTGTTACACTGTCCCCACACTATAAGACGTACTCGCTCATCCCTTTCCAATCGGGGAGAAATTACGATCGCGTGCAGGTTTTGGGAATTGCGGTTGGATTAAATTATAGGTTTGCCAAGGATTAATATAAATCACAGACTAAACAGCCTCTTTTTCCATTTTCTCTACTGAAGAAAATTTATATCTTTATCAACAGGAAAACCTAAAATTATACTATTATTTACCGCAGGTTGCATTTAAATGATCATGAATAAACTACTATTTACTATCCTATTTGTTTTGGTTTCTACTCTCGGCTTTTCACAGACCTTGACTAAAGCAGACTTTCTTGAAGACCTCGATTTTTTAAAAAGAACATTGCCCGCCAAACATACCAACCTATTTGCTAAAACCACAAAAGCTACCTTTGAGAAGCTCGTCGATGACATTGCCAGCAAAGCGGATTCGTTGAATTATGAGACCTTCACCGTAGCGCTCTTCAAACTTGTGGTAAGTATAAAAGATGAGCATACATTTGTTGAAGCAAAATTCAATCGGATACTTCCCATTCAGCTGGATATGTTTAATGATGAAGTCTACATAACAGCTATAGATCCAGCTTTTGCATCGTTATTGGGAACCAAATTAGTCGCAATCAATAACCACAGCTTCAAACAGATTAATGCTTTATTTAAGGAGGCTATCCTAAGTGAAAACCGCTCGTATTTCAATGATCACCTGCTCCGTTTCATCAACAATCCGGCTTTTTTAAAAGGCCTTGGCATCATCGATTCGGACAAAGAAGCAGCATTCACATTTGTTGACCGGAACAATAAAATCAGTAAGATAAAATTGACGTCATCGGAAGGCAATGACCTAAAAAAATTAAACCTAACAGCAGGTGCAGTCAATCTACTTTCAAAAAAGAAAAAAGGAAACTATTGGTACGATTATGACGCTGCTCACAAAATTCTTTATTTTAATTATACGACATGCCGGGAAGATCCGGCCCACCCTTTCGATCAATTCAATCAGGAGTTGTTCACGTTGATCAATGCCGAACATCCCAATAAAATTGTGCTGGATCTAAGGTATAACAACGGCGGGAATTCCGGTATTTTAACACCATTTATTGATCAAATCAAAAACAGCTACCTGAATAGAAAAGACAGTTTTTTTGTATTGATAGGCAAGAATACCTTCTCCTCGGCTGTGATGAATGCCGTTGAACTGAAGAAAAATTCCAATGCAACCTTTATTGGTGAAGAAACCAGTGGTTCAATCAATCATTACGGAGAAGTTAGAGGATTCAGTTTACCAAAATCAGACATCGTAATTGCCTACTCGACGAAATACTGGGAAGTATGGAAAGGGAAAAAAGGACCGCTAAAACCTGATATCGATATTAAGTATACGATCGAGAATTATATGAAAGGAAAAGACGAGGCATTAATGAACATATGGCCCCAACGACCGCATCCTAAAGGAAAGCCAATAAGCAGCGCACTAATACTGCGATAAAAAATCTACCTTCCTGACAGGTTAATCTTTCCATCGTTATTAAAATCGGTATTGATCTTATTGGTCACCAATACATAGGTCTTCTCATCTTTACCGGCACTATTTCCCTTCGCTTGGTTTAGCTTCCCAGCAAACATTTCATTTTTCGATTTCTAGCTGACACAGGCACAACACCTTTACACTACTCCAATAAATTTTCCAATAGCTTATCACGGAAGAAACATCCCAGGTCAAGGCTATTTCTTATCAAACCAACGCTTAAAGTGAGCAGCATCATACCGGCTAACCATTACCTCCTCATGCTTGCCGAAGCTATCTTTCAACGCGATAGCCAGCACCCCATTGGCTAAAGGCTTGTATCCTTTTATAATACTCCGATTGACGATATAACGCCTGTACATCAGATAGTATTGATCGTGATCAAGTACCTTCATCAGGTTGTCGAGACTATAGTTGTGGGTATACTCGCGACTTCCGGTTAAGGTAAGCAGCCTTTTGTCATCTGCCGAACTTTTGATAAGCGCAATCCCATGCAGCGGCACGTAATTATCTTCGTAACCATACTTTACTTTCAGACAGGAATCGAGACTAACCGCATCCGAAATATCGTCTACCCGTTCGGCCTCCGCTTTCAGCGGCAGCTCTTCGTAGGTGACAATGATTTCCCGGAGGACTGTTTTCTCAATTTCGGCCTCTAAGTATTGATCTTTCACAAATCGGGCAAACCGCATCACATACATCACCATAAAGAGCAGATTCAAGATAAAAATAAACAAAAACAGGAACCCAAATTCGTTGGACAGGTAGCGCATAATGACTCGCCAACCTTCTTCGTTCAATGGTAAAAATACCAGCACGGCGAAAATTACGGTGAGCAACGAAGGCAATACTAATCCGTATAGAATCTGCCTGATTAGCCTAGGTTTAAAATCCGTCAGCCAAGAGCGTTTGCTATCCAAGTACCTGTTAAAAATATGCATACCGCTAAGCACCGCCATAGCGATCGATGCGGAAAGAAGCCAGTACAGATAGAATATCGGTGCCGAATACCGCGCATCGAAAACAAGAAACGCGCCGGGCGAACAGAAAAAATTACCCAATAGAATCGCCAAAAGTAGCTGGAGCCTAATCGGTAAGTAGTGGACATGGATCTCGGAATGAAAGGTTTCGATAAGCTTTTTAGTCTGCATAAAAATTGTGGAATTGATTAAGGCAACCTAAAATAACTAATTTATCAAATAAAAAAATATAAAAGCCTTGCATTCTTCGGCAGCATTGCATAAATACGGCCTTATTTCTCTATAAAAATGCAATTCAGGCTACCATTCGTCCTACAATTTTATTTTTATACCGTGCTAAAAAACCCTTTATAGACACCCCTATAGCAAGATTTAAACATTTGTTCTATACCATTCATTCCGATGCCAACATTTTACCTTGACTTCGAGGAAAGACCTTGTTAATTTTATGATAGCATAATTCATTATTGGATGAACAATTACAGCAATGCCATTTGGTGCAGACCGAATGACCATGTACCTTAAAAAAATAAGTTATGATCCGATCGTTGAACCAACTGGAAGATGCCATTCTTGCTTATGGCCTACTGCACGATAACCCGAATGGAAATTATATACCAAGCGACGAAGCGATCGTCATCGCCTGCGATGCGCTGATACGCGATTCGGAACAGCTCTATATCAGTCACGCGAAATCGCGCATGGCTAAAGAATCTTTTCGCCGCTATTACACCAAATTCAGGCTGCTATTTGACAAGCTTTACCTGTACAAGGCCCAGCAGCCGGATGATACCATTAAAAAACTGCACGAGAGTATTGGCCAGAGCATTCAGCGCTTTAAAGAGCATATGAATCCGTCGGAAGAGCTGCCCCTATACGACCAACAGCTGCTCAAATCGAACAGCCTCGCAAAACTTGCTCAATTATCGGTGTACTTACAGGCCAAGCAGCTCGACGAAAAATATCTTTTAGAAATCCAATATGGTTTAAATAGCCTGTTTGACGAGCATAAGCCGCCCAAGCTCCTGTACTACCATGTCGAATGGCTGGAAACTTTCCTTTCGGCGCTAGAAAACCTGGCCCATGATAAGCGTGTCAAGCATTACGCCAAACGTTTTATTGAGTTACTGATCCGCTACAACTTTAACTATCTCGGCTTATGCAACCGGTGGCATGAACAGCTCGAAGCGCAGATCGATACGCTTCCCCGTTCGGAAAAGCTGTCTATACTGCTGCTTATGGAAAAAGAAATTACCCATTATCATCCCCTGCCGATGCTTTATTACGACATTGAGCAACCCCATCTCAAAACAACGATGAATGAATACATTTGGGCCGAACTGGATTATCTTGAAAAAATGTCGAAACTGGCATCGGTAAACAATGATTCACGACCCGAGATTCTCGCGTCTTCCAATGGGATCCATACGACGCTGACGGGCGAGGGTCTTACCTGCCTATTCCACTATTGCAGTAAAGTGGGCCTGTTTAAAAATAAGCATAAAAGCGATGCAGCCATTGGCGTAGCGCAGCATACCGTTACCGATCGCGGCAACCGCATCACGGCCAATCAGCTGGCCAAATTCAACAAATTTGAGCATATACTCAGCCTCTATATCATCGAAGATAAGCTTAAAGAAATGCTGCATTGTATAAAAAACGACATTGAAGAAGTGGAGCGAAGAAAATAATGGCCTTTTCAAAAAAACTTGGGGGATTCCACTTTATCCCCCTCCAGTGCAGGCACCTCCCGCATAGCCTATTGTCCCCAAAAACAGCACGCTGCATCCTTTGCATACGCTTCTCCCGCTGCTCTCGGTTATACTAGCAGTAAAACCGCCATATCCCCAATTACATCAGTCACCATTTCCCCAGCTGCTTTAAAGGCGGTTTGCTTGGCGAAATCCTTCTATATAAGATTGCCGCTTATTGTCTTTTCTTTGCTTTCAGACTTACACAGTATACACCATGAAAGCGAAAAAGATTACCTATCAGATCATCGTCATTACACTGATGGCACTTTGGATCCCGATCAGTCTGGACAAGTTTATCGACTATGAACTGTTCAAGTCTGCGATGATACAACAGCCGTTTAGCGATGGTCTGGGAATTTTACTTGCCAATACCTTACCCACGATTGAGCTTACGGTGGGTCTACTGTTTATCGTGCCCAAGATGAGAATATGGGCATTTGGACTGTCCTCATTGCTGATGGTGGTTTTTGTGGGCTATGTCAGCTTGGCGATCTTAAACGTATGGGGCAAAATCCCCTGCGGATGCGGCCTTGTGTTCCATCAGGTGGGCTGGGTGGCGCATCTGTGGCTCAATATCGGATTTTTACTGATCAGCCTAATCGGCCTATACCTGGAATTATCCGTGTTTAGAAATTACGGTTCAACAAATGGCAATAATAGCCATAGTGGGGGGCATCACCCCATACTTATAGCGATAAATTCAGAAGCTCAAGATGTCATGAAATTGAAAACCAGTGCTAGGTTAAAAAAAGAATAGTGTACCCGATTAACAGCGGAACTTGGATTCGAGGCTGATCCAGGTGAAGGGCGCGTCTGCCAAAAGACACTTATGGTGTTCCAGCGCTACTGTCGATGGCTACGTACAGAAAACCGACGCAGCGAAGGGATAAAAAAGAAATTTAAAAAATTAAAGTAAAAAAACTTAAAAATTAAAGACATGAGAAATTCAGGTAATTTTATTAAAAAACACGGTTTGGCCGTATTTGCCATGACACTTTTATTGGGTTATGGAGGTTTTAGTTATGCAAAATCGATGTTTGCGACGAATTGGTATTTAATTCAGAATCAAGGAACAAATCCAGATAACGACACCATTGGTGCCGTAACGATGGATCCAAGCCAAGGTGGGGAATGTGAAAGCGAACCTCACCCGGAGCGTTGTACCATCCAGTTGCAAAATGACAATAATTTTAATCTAGACGGACTGCAGGTCTCAGCTGCTAAAAGCCTTCCGGGGGTATCCGAATTAGATCGCACAAACTATAAATAATCATTAAAATTCAAAAAAATAGCCCCATATCTAACGATATGGGGCTATTTTTTAGCGTGGAAATTGAGTAACTTTTGAATTAATAATAACGTTATTGGGTACCAAAAATGTATATTTCAAGTCTTTTGCCATTATTGTATAGATTTTCCCAGCTAACGTACGATGAAGTTCAATATTTCGGTTCTCTATAAAATTAAACCGTCTCAGATCAATCCATCGAAGCCCTCTTATCAGTAGCTGTTTACGTCTCTCTAGCAATACCAGATCCAACGCCGCGTTTTTTTCCAAACCTTTGTATTCTTGGTAGGTATTCTTTGCAAAACGTGTTACCAACAACTCATTTAACTTATCTAACCCCAATTGTACTTGTCCTGCTCTGATCAAACATTCCGCATAAATCAAATACATTTCATCCAACGCTAAGCCGGTGAATACACTACTGGACCCTACATATGAACCTTTGTAAGAGTATAACCCATCGGATTCCAGCTTGAAGAATAAATTTTTCCGAAGATCGTTCTCGGCATAGCTTGTTATAAGATCAGCATTTATCCGTCCTTTGGTAGGCGCTACGGATTCGGTAGAATAACCTTGATCATAGAAAAGAATCTCTGAATTACCTACACCTCTACTTGGGAACGAGTAACGGCTACTTGCCGAAAAGTTTTGATAATTCAATAATTTACCAGCACCGTCGAGTACCATTTTCGCTGCCTCCAACGCATCATTGTAGCGTCCCATAGCGAGATATACACGAGCCAACATTGCATTAGCAGTACTTTTTGACGGCTGATAAAAATCAGTCGATTCATCACCCAACAATTGCTGTGCTGCTAAAAGATCTTCCAGTATACTATCGTACGTCTCGGATACCGAAGAGCGAATCGACACTTCCTGTGGATCGGCAGACTTGCGCAAGGGCAAGCCATAGGCTCTATGCTCCTCATCTCCTATCGGAGCGGCAAACTCGCTGGCCAGATGAAAGTTGGCATTAGCCCGATGGAACAAAGCCTTTCCTTTAATCTGATCGTATACGTTTGCATTGCCGGAAGTACGCTCAATCTTGGCAAGCCCTTCCAAGATAATATGAGCCGACAAAATCCGCTTGTAACCATAATTCCAATCCGGACATTCAGTACCCATAAATCTTTCATCCTGCCAGAGATACGCATTTTTCTCGCCCAGAGTCGTGAGCAGATCCCAAGAATTTTCACTTATCGTAAATTCTTCGCCCGCGGTTGTAGCCATCGAGGAAGCACTGCTTCCGCTAAAAAGGCTCACATCACCAAGGAGTAAATTAAAATCGTCCAAAGAGATGGGGATGACTTGCTTGCGGTCTCTCTTTATATCGAGAAAATCGGGATTGCAAGCACTATTCAAGGCAAAGAGCAATCCCAGTATAATTACTTTTTTCATTTTTTTTACCATTCTAATTGAAGACCTACTGTATATGTTCGGGGAGCAGGATATGCTGCTGCTACCACATCCGGATCCAATCCAACCTTATTGGCCCTGTAGAGGATGCCAACATTACGTACATAGCCGAAAACATGTAATCTAGCCTTTTTGGCCATTGGCAGTTGATAAGATAAACGCACATCCGACAGACGGATAAAATCACCTTTCTCAATCATCAATTCGGATTCTGTATATAAGGCATCGCGATAGACGTCTACGGCAGTAGGTATTGCCGGAACGCTGCTTATCAGTTCATCACCCGGTGTTTGCCATCGGTTCAAGTAGTCCTGATGTCCGATTCCACTGTAAAAAAGCTTAAAATAGTCGATTGTGTTACGACGAAAATAAAAGCCATTTTTCCACTCCAGATTGGCACTTAGTTCGAAATTTTTGTACGCGACCTGATGGCGCATAGATCCCTGATAAGGCGGGAAATTTGGACCTATAAATATAATATCATCCAAAGTCGCATTTGTTGCATACTTCATATAATTCTGATCACCATCCGGGGTTATCAGCTGGCCATTTTCAGCACTGATACCGTTAAACTTCCAAGCATACAGCGCATCGCGGCTATAGCCAACACGGGGTTGTGCATTGCTTACCATTTGTGCCATCGTTATAGCATCATTCGCCATATACTTGGTCACTTTGTTTTTGGTCATGCTCCAGAGAAGATTGATATCCCACCTGACTACACCCTGCAACGCTTTTACAGCGAAGGTGAGGTCAACGCCATTTGTACGGAGGTTAGCATAATTGATCCTATTATCAATATAGTAACTCGTTCCTTCGGGTGATATACCCGTACTGGGATCGAGATAATTCGGCCCGATCAGGTCTTTGCCCGACTTAACGTAGTAATCTACCGACCCTGACACCCTTTGCTGGAGCACAGAAAAATCGAGACCAACATTCAAGGTAGTCAGTTTCTCCCACCTCAGATTAGGGTTTCCGGCGCTTGTCAGCTTTGCATATGGTAAACCTGTCGTCAGGTTGGCACTACTGATCCGCATGGATGGATATGCACTGATGGTATTATTCACATTTCCGCTATAGCCATAGGTGGTACGCAGCGTGAGTTTATCCAACCACTTGGCATGATCCGCGAACAGGGGCAACAACTGTTCGGACAAGCCAATTGACCACAATGGTACACCCCGTTGATTAGTCTTTACGCCAAAAAGGTTCGAGGCATCCCAACGGATACTTCCGCTAATACCATGTGTCCTATTTAGCAGATAGGTCGCATTGGCAAAATAAGAGATAAAGCGATCTACGGTAAAACGTTCTTCAAACGGGGTTGCCGGAATCACGCTTGCCCCATTAGGCCGCATTGCATACTGTTTGCTGTAATCGAGGTTCGTCAGGTATGTCCCATTATCGGCACGATAGCCGTATAGACGGTACCCGATATCCCGGCTTAGTGTATTTTGGCTGATCTCCGCGCCTGCCAGCGCGACCAATTGATGATCCATACTCCATTGCCGCGTATAATCCAGCTGAATCCTTCCATTATGCCCAATAATCTCGCTGTTTTGCCCGTCTTTGATTCCACCGAGCGGGACAACTCTTGTGCCATCTGCCTGTGTAAACTGGTTGATCAGATTGCGAACAAAATAACTGTCAGCATCATAAAGATGCTGCTGCTTTACGGCCTGATGCTGGTAACGGTACTTTAAATTCACAGAAAAACCACTTCCAATTTTATAATTTAACCCTGTACCTAGCGTAAGCTGTTTGGAAAAAGAACTGATATCGCGCCTATTGCGGTCTACAAGTGGGTTAAAAGTCCAATCCAGTAGCCCATCACTTTCGGCGCCGTCGCGATAGGCGTGGTTAAACTGATAATTTAGGCTTGCAGGCGTGCCGTCTGTATTTTGTAAAAACACATAAGGAGACAACCCTGAGCCCGAAGCTGTGAGCTGCTGTAGTCTATAACCATTCTGCTGTTCCTTATCTGCTGCGTAACGCAAGTACGTATTAACTGTCAATCGATTACCGATTTTTAAATCGTGATCGATGTTGAAGGTCAGTCTCTGGTCGCTATTGCCAATGATCGATTGTGGATTACGGTCGTAGCTGCCCGAGATAAAGTAGCTGCTCTGTTCGGCACCTCCCCTAGCCTGTATTGCATAGCGCTGGCTTAGCGCATTTCGGTACACTAATTTTTTGGCTTCCTGGCGTATGTCCTGCTGCTGCATATGCGCTTTGATCGTTTCAAAATCTGCTATTGCGATGTCATTAGCATCGCGTTTAAACAACAATCCGACATAATCGGGGATATAGAGCGATTCCATGTTGTAATAGTTTCCCTTGCCATACAGGTATTCTTCTACCTCCATCATATCCTTAGCAGGTAGAAACTGTCTACTGTAGAAAAGGTCAGGCTTTTGTGTCAGCTGCCAATTACTTTGAAAAGACAACCTGAGCGGCGCACCGAGGCTTCCTTTTTTGCTCGTTAAGACGATTACGCCATTCCCCGCCTTAGCTCCCCAGATGGCCGCAGCAGCTGCATCTTTCAATACAGTAACACTTTCAATATCATTTGGATTGATTGCATTGATATCGCCCTCATAAGGAAAGTTATCCAATATCACCAAAGGTTCAGTCGAAGATTGAATGGAGCTTATTCCCCGCACGCGCAATGCATTGGGGAATTTATTTTCACCCACACTCAGACTGCGGTCAAACTGCAGACCACTGGTGACGCCTTCCAAGCGATCCAGGATATTGCCGGCAGGATTACGCGTGAGCGTTTTCTGATCTACGGTTGCAAAAGATCCCGTCAGCATATTCTTATTCAGCGTGTAATAACCTGTATTGACAATCACCTCGTCCAATTGATTTTCGGCGTATCGCAACTGTATCGTTCCTAGATCCCGCGTCTTTCCTAGCGCTATCGACATTGGAGCGTAGCCCACCATCGTAATCCTGATCTGTTCACTTTTCTTTTTGTCGAAAGAGAAATAACCGGACGAATCTGTTTTGAGCTGTCTTTGATCAGGAAAAGTTGCTATGGTCGCTCCCGGTAGACTTGCACCATGACGACCTATCAGCCGACCAACATATGTCTGTGCCAGCACCACCTGTGGTGCCACGACAAGAAATAAAATAATATAAATATATCGCACGGCACCTCCCTAATTATTAATAACTAAAACAGGCACGGGCTTTTTCTCTATTTCCACTTTCAGTCCATAGGTATCCAAAAAGGCTTTCAATTCTTCGGGCGTTAGTTTGGACTTGGTAAAATACCTTCGCGGCAATTCATATGCATACGGAAAATCCTTTGGTAGCCCTATGCGGTTAAAAGCATTATCCACATCGATTTGATATCCATCTGTTTTGGCCAGCAACGCAGCTATGACAAGCGAGAGCTTATGTTCATTATCTTTTTCCTTGGACGGGTCATATTGTAGGTATTCGTCACCTGCACGTTTCTCGAGCGGACGGCTAAACAGCCTTTTGGTTTCCAAAATGGAATTTTTCACGCTGATGACCGGATAGTTTACTGGCGGGGTCAGTCCGATGTGCACATTCCAGCCTTTCGACTTTTTCAGATACTCGGCCCAATAGTGCTGCAGCAGAGCGAATCCCTTTTCCTTTCCCAAGGATTTTGGGATACGCATTTCATAACTGAACAAGTTTCTTTGAGACCAAGCCTCGTATAGCGAATCTATGGCATAAGGGGACAATCCTGCCGTTTGCTTCGTGTCCAATACCAAGTATTTTCTATCATCTGCGGTAAGTTCTATTCTAACAGCATTATTTTCAATATCGTAAAATGGAAAAATATCCTTTTTAAAAATATCGTAGAGCAGATAATCCAACTTTTGGTTTATCCCATAAAAAAGAATACTATCGCCCTGCACTTCAACACCACTACTATTTCTGGCATACTCCTGCACGTAGCCTCCGATCTTAAAAAACTTCTCGGTATGTAAAACCGTTGTAGGGGCATTATCACTGCTAAAAAGTGGTTTTGACAGATCGGCTAATTTCACATTCAATGCATTATACATTTTGGGCATCCCACCGTCCAACACATTCTTTAAATTCTTAACGGTGGCGTATTTCGCATAAGGTTTGGCAATTACGCGACCATCTTTGATCCATACCATGTGGGGAATAGATCGCTTGGGAAAATACTGCATTAAAAAAGTATCCGCATAGATTGTCTGATGGTTCCATTTAAACCGATCCATCAAGTGCTGGAATTTATTTATAGGTTCGTAATTAACGGGTACAATCGTAATTTTGGTTGTATCCAGATCGGGCAGGATTTCATGCAGATGCATAAGCGAGCCCAGGCAGGGTCTACACCAGCTAGCCCAAAAATCAAGAATGATTAGCTTATCCCGATCGGCCTCCAGATTACGCGTAAATGTTTTCTGACTGACCCAATCGACAAAGCGGTTCTGATGTGCAAAGAATTCATCAGGTATACGATCACCGATATATAACGATTTGGCATTCGGGACAACCATTGGCCCATCGGCCCCGCTGTCCTTGCGGGGCGTCTGAGCCGATAAACTAAACATAGAAACTAAACATAAAAACAAGCATGTCAAAATGATGCGATAGGCACGCTTATAATCTGCAACAGATAAAAAGCATTTTAAAGCCCGCTGAGCAACCACTTTACTTGTGGCAAGCAAAGTATCGAGACAAAACGCAAGAGAGCTACACATCGTGTTAAAAGACCTCAAAACAGACTGTTTAGGTTCAACTGTATTGGCTGATACAGGATCTACTACTGATTTCTCAACCAATACCTGCTCAATAGGTAACCAATTTCCCCCTTTCTCCCAGCATTGCTCGAATTTTCTTCGGGTGGGCTTCGGGTCTCCTTCGGATAAAATACGAGTAACGGTAAAGCAAAACCCGAGGCCGACCGCATGAAAGGCAGGAATTGGGGCGAAGTTGGTCAGGCAAAAGTCCCTAGAAGGTGATACCTCTCCCTCTAGTCGGCTGGCCTTCGGCTCAGCTTTGGGATTTCTTTGGGACATGTTCGAGACATGGTCGGGGACTCTTCGACTCGGCTTCGGCAGGGCTTCGACTGCGCTTCGGGTAGGAGTCGAAGCCCTGCCGAACAACAGTCGAAGCGTTCCCGAAGAAGAGTCGACGTTAGTACGAAGCAGTGTCGAACGATCCTCAAGCAAAACCCGAAGGCTGCCCGAGGAAACGGCTGTTTTAATTTGGTTTTGAATTTCACTATTAAAGCGCTTTTTTAGTCTAACATTCTTACGCAACAGTTGCGTAAATCGCGCTATAGCTGCACTTAAGCAGTGCTTCACAGGTACTTTAAATATATAGATTATACAGCCCATTACAAAGGCTAAAAATTTCAGGATATTCATTATTTAGTTTGTTAGTGGTTACTTCGATAACCTACTGAAGAACTCGGCGATTTCTCTGCTCAATTCGATCTCTCTTTTGATGCGCACTTTAGCCTCAGCAGAAAGCTGCACTTTACTAGGATCGATATGGCGATAACTGGCAACACAGTATGCGATCAATACACGGTACATGGCAGTTGCAAATTCCTGCATTTCCGCATCTTTAAGGGGTTTATTTTCCTCTAAACCGCCATCCAGGTACGTGCTCAACAGTTGCAATATATTAGCAGAGATAGTCTCTAGCGCATAGTGATTCCAAAAAGATTCAATCTCCTTTAGAGGATCATAGTCAACCTTATGGACATCAAAAATCATCAAATCAAAAGCCAATTGTCGCGCTAAATTCCTGTTCATTTTTCAGTAAATCTTCGTAACCGAAAGTACATAGCATCCCCTCTCCGATCGAAATCAGCTTTTTATTGGGAGCCTGATGTTACTCAGTTCACATTAGTAATAATTAATTCATTCTGGGAGCCAGAGCGCGTTTGAATGAGGGGTCACAAGGCATATAATATTGGCGTAACGCGGTCCATGGCAAAGAGAAGCCAAATCTTATTTGGCCAAACCAGCCGAGCTACTCGGGGGCAGTGATAATGTTTTTTGATTGTTGTTTTTTGTTCATAACTCGTTCTATTGGTAACGAGTCTCTATAATATATAGGCAGGAAGATGGCCCGCTCCACACTTTGAGATCTTAGTGACACCCAAGGACAAAGGCTTCACAGCAAGACCATCCCCTGCCATTAATCAAATATAGCAAAAGCAGGGCAATGGTTAAAATCTTGCCGTCTCGCACCTTGGGTGTCAACTTCGATCTACGAGACTCTTAAATATTCTATTTTCTTATTACATACTACATATCATTATACTTATATACTAATACAAATATAGTTTTTAGTTTTTAAATAACAAAATTTGTTTCTTATTTAAGAACAATAAGCCTAATCAAATTTAAGTCATTTGAATACAAACATTACCAAAAAGCTATAAAAATGACTAAATTAACAGGGAAAAGCTCGAAGGGAAGGAAGCCTAGAAAAGACATGTTTCCAGAAATAAGAAAAATATTAGGTCAACACCTAAGAAAATTACGGCAGGAAGATAACTTCTCTTTAGATGATATAGCGTTTATGTCTAACTTGTCCAAATCCGCAGTTTGGAATGTTGAAGAAGGAATAAGTTATGATATTGATCAGTACATGGAATACGCGTCTACCCTTGGCAGAGGATTTCATACCCTTTTTAAAGAGGCAATGATTACTTACTCCGTAGGCCCTAGATTAGCTCTGCCCCCTGACAGACTGGCCCGTATAAACTTGACTGCAAAAATTAAAGATATGACTTCCTCTGAAGAATTGTTCGAAGAGGAAACTACGGTAGAGCAAATTGGAAATCTTTTGATTGATAAAAAAGGTATCGAAAAAAATTCCAAATTGAGCTCATCCATTTCAACTATTTTAGGTAATTGGGTCAAAGATGGGTTGTTAGAAAGCAGAAAAGCAGGTAATATAAATTTTTACAAATTTAGAAAATCAAAATAGAGAATATTTGCAACCAATTCAATTATATGTCATATAGCTTCGATTAGATT
Organism: Sphingobacterium sp. UBA3549; assembly: GCF_002376635.1. Classification (NCBI taxonomy): domain Bacteria; kingdom Pseudomonadati; phylum Bacteroidota; class Sphingobacteriia; order Sphingobacteriales; family Sphingobacteriaceae; genus Sphingobacterium; species Sphingobacterium sp. UBA3549. The sequence goes on from NZ_DFOE01000008.1 coordinate 273,466, forward strand.
ATTATGGAGATCGTAATATTACAGATGGAAACATACTTATTTGAAACTGAAGAGGGACAATTTCGAGCGATGCCTTTTTACGAACTTTCTATAGATGAGTGGATAGTTTATGAGAATAAAGTACCGAAATATCTGATTGACTTCAACAGAAGGCAAGCGCCTTTGATTAAACATATTGGATCAAAAATGGACAATGGGGACCATCTCGAACACATCATTGTTAACTTAGGAAGATCTATAGGAAAAGAGTGGACTACGAGACATAATATTTTAGGCACAGATATTCCCGGTAGCGAGCAAGTCGAAGAAATTAAATTACTCATGTTAGATGATTTGTCTGAATTCGAAAAAAAAATCATCTAATAACGTAACTTAGATATGTTACCAATATTTCATTAAAATGGCGTTTCAATCGTTCATCATAATTTTCAAATCGAGAAACCATATACTTGTCAATATTCTTTCAATTATCATTTTTAGCTTTCTTTTTATATCGCATTCAATTGCTCAAGAAAAGCTAAAAGTCAACTATAAACACTTAACCTATCTGCCTAAAAACTATAATACAGCCACGTCTAAATATCCTCTGGTTATCTATCTTCATGGCGGTTCACAAAAAGGTAATGATTTAGAAAAGTTAAAGGGCTATGGTCTTCCCTATTTAGTAGACAAAGGAAAGGATTTTGATTTTGTTATGGTCGCCCCCCAATGTCCTGACGGAAAATATTGGTCCACGGAAAATTGGTTTGATTCGCTATACAATGAAGTAACCACAAACTACCGCATCGACAAAAGTCGCGTCTACGTAACCGGAATAAGTATGGGCGGATACGGAACGTACATCGCAGCATTAGATCACCCTGAAAAAATCGCAGCCATTGTTCCATTATGCGGTGGTGTGAATGATAGTGACACCACTAGAATTTGCACCCTCAAAGACGTTCCCATCCTGACCTATCACGGAACGGCGGATAAAGAAATCTCCATACATGAAACAGAGCGAATAGCCGATTTTCTTAGTAAATGCGAGGGGAATATCATCTTCCACCGCATTGCAGGTGAAGGCCACGGCATCCAATACCTCTATGAAACTGAGCCCTGGATTTATGAGTGGTTGCTGATGCAGAGGAAGCCGACAAATGTTGAATAACTTTAAAGCAAAGGTTAGCATCAATTTTTGTTGAATTATGTATATTAGAATGCACTAGTTCTAAAAAGTACCATTGTTATAACCACTTAAGATGATTACCAAAGAAATACAGAATATCTTCGAATTCATTAGCTTTCTAGATTCAAACAAAAAGGATTATATACAAAAGTATTTACCGATTTGTGAAGAACTCGAAAAGCTAATAAGACAAAGGAATCAATTAAAACCTCACAATAATTATCGTGATAAACAGCAGTATGATCTCCTTCAAGAGGAAATAAGCCCTAAATTCGATATTCTCCTTTCAAATATATATGATCCTGTGATGGACAAATTGACCGAACTAAAAATATGGTCGGGAGACCAAGCAAAATCTAGTATCAGCAATATCATTTCATCCGCAGCAACGAATTTTAAATCTACCTTTGAGTCTGATGATGTTCCGGTAGTAATTGCATACAAGAATAAGTATCTCAATTTCAGAAAAGAAACAAATTCAAATTTCCTTACGCTTGAATTAGTGTTCTCACTGTTAGATAGAGACCTCAAGGAGCTATTTGATTATTTCAAAGACTCTGAAGAAGATGAATTTAACGCTTTAATGGCTGAAGTAATTGAATGTAGCTCTTTAGAAGAAGCGACAAGGTTACACCACGAAAATCCATCGCAAAATAAAAGGTTTTCGATTCCTTCTCTAAATGCAGTTAATAATAATGAGGGGGAAATACTTGAGATCGAGCGCTATGAGAGGTTTACGTATCCAACAGGTAGGAAAACAAAAAGTTCATATGAAGAGGCGATCTATCGTGTCAAATTATTGAAGAGATTCATTGAAAATAACAATGGCAATAGGGTCTTCAGGAGCCCTGAAAATCAAAATGAGTCTGCGTTCCAATTGGTTTTAAAATCAATTTGTTCAGATTCAATCTGGGATATAAATTCAGAAGTTGACAATGGAAGAGGGCCAGTCGATTTTACCGTTTCCAAAGGTGCAAATGACAAAACAGTAATCGAACTTAAACTCGCGAAAAGCTCTAAGCTTAAACAAAATCTCCAATATCAAGTTGATATCTATAAAAAAGCTAATAATACCGATCTATCTGTAATTGCCATTTTATACTTCAATAAAACCGAGCGTGCTCGTGCTTTAAAGATCCTAAAAGAACTAAACTTAGATAAACTTAAAAACATTATACTGATTGATGGCGAAGAAAAACTCTCGGCTTCGAATGTGAAGACCTAGCATTTTCGACCAAAGTTTTAAAGCATCAAAAATTCTTTTTTAATAAATTTCGATATTGTAATATTAAATGTTTTAAATATCTTTATAAAGAGGGTATTATTAGCTAGTCAATTATTTATTTTATAAAATAACATCCAAACAGTTATTAATAACAACAATTAGCAAATTACGAAGACAAAGCTACTTATCAATTTATTGCATAGATAATGCTGGAAATAAAAATTAACACGAAAAATCTAATCGATTCATCTTATTCTGAATCAACAAAATCAGCATTCATTTTTGAAGATGAAGAATTTTTACAGCAAATTGTACAAGAACTCAAAAATGCGCATCCTTCTGTTTTTTTGGTTTCCGGATATAGAGGCGTCGGTAAGACCTCTTTTGTAGCTAGAATAGCCGAAAAGCTTAAAGCAGACCATCTACTAGCTTCTATAAATGTTGCGAAATATGAAGGCTACCCTCATCTTGTAAAACGTTTGACGCGACAGTTATATCTTTCTTTCGAAGAATATCCCCAAAAAAAGACTATAGATGAGTCACTTGCAAAAGACTTCAGTTTATTGTATGATCGAACTTTTAACGATATTGCCAATAGTCTATTTAGTACAACTAAGGAGGAAACTAAAATTGAACAGTCTTTAACTTTAAGTCTAAAAAAGCTTTTTACACCAATTTTAGTAACAATAGCGACTATTATTAACGTCACATTAGATCTCATCCCCTCAAAAGTATTGAGCACTATGCTTGCTTTCGGTGGACTTATTTGGAGCGTGATTACAACATGGAGTATAGCAATTAAGAGGACATCAACCGACACAAAAGCTACCGAATCTTCTAAAAAAAGTCTATATGATAATGAGATTGCCGAGCATCATCTATTAGAAATCTTAAAAAGATTACATAACGAAAATGTGAAAGTTCTAATTGCCTTTGATGAGCTTGACAAACACGATAATATAGCTGATGTTATGCGAATCATCGACGACCTTAAACCTTTGCTACTATCTGGAAAGGCAAATTTTTTTATCATTGCCGGACAACAACTCAACTATCATTATGAGGAAGCAGCAACAAAAGAGAATGAGGTGATTTCGAGTATTTTTTCTAAAACCATCCACATCCCCTTTCTCAGCCATGCTACGTTAAAAAGTTATTGCCTAAATCTCCTAGTGAATGAAAATGACAGAAAAAATGATCTTGTTTTGGATTTTCTAGATTCGTTAATATTACAGTCCAGAAGAATCCCCCGTATATTGGTGAACATAATCAGATCAAAACTCCAATGGCAAAATAACGAAGCATACTTAATTCTTGATGAAGTTAAAAGTATTGAAAATAGCACTAACAAAAAATTACTTAATAGCTTAACCAATATAACAGATCGATCACTTCCAAAAATATCTAAAACTCCTGCACAGCTTGATTTTTTTATTGCGCAAATCTACATTTGGGTACATAAGATGATAGAATATAGATCCGCAAATTTTCTTTTAAGCGAGATTAAGGATATCGATTCCTACAAGGAAAAAGTTCCAAAATACTATATTGCCCAACTCGATGACCTCGGGGAGTATCTAACAGATGAGTTATTCGAAAAAGAATTATTGGAACTCAAGCATAGTGATAATGAGGAAAAAGAAAGCTATTATTATTGGAAAGCACTGAATGAAGACCCGATCGAATACAGAGAGTCTACGGAGGAAACTTTTCCGCAACTCATTGATAGTGGAAACTTCATCACGGAATTTGCAGAGATTGAACAGCTATGCAGACATATATATGGCGAAATTAGCATAAGTGAAAAACAATTAAAGGTACCTTTAATTGAGGTTCTTAGAAGTTTTAAATCCCAGGGAATCATCGATCAAAAGCGTATTGATTTGGCGCAAGGAATAATTGAAACTCGTAACCTAATTGTACACGGAGAAAAAGTAGGTAATGAGGCTATTGAATTGGCTAATCAATCTATTTTTAACCTTAGACGACTCAGAGCTGAAATTTTAGAAGACTATGTATTTTATATTAGCGAAAAAACTCTGTTAAATTACTCTTTGCATAGAGATAATCGAGATAACTTTGATTTTACCGCAGAAACGAGTGATTCCACAATTGTAGTCGACATAAAATATAGAAAAAAAGGTCTACCTAACACTTTAGACATCACAAATGCTTTTCGTAATTTTGAAAATTTCACAAAGGTTACGTCTTATAAAGCTAAATACATCCTTTTTTTCTTTGTGGCAGGCGAAAGTTCGTATAGTAAACTACACGCAACTGTTCGTCGGATTCTGAATAATGATTTCCCCACGTTAAAAGGAATTGCTGAGATTGTATATATTTCCGAAAATTTTGACCAACCGCTTAAAACAATCGTCGCCGAAACGCTTTTACAACATTCAATAATACCGGAAAATCCAGCAGTTTCGAATTTTACTTTTTTTGATCGGAATGCGGTTAAAGAAAACATATACAATGAGTTTTTACAATACGTACAACACTATTTTTTATTTGAAGCACTTTATAGTCATAGTTTAGAGAACGATTCCAGTATTGATCAAAATTTGCTTTACATTAAACAGAATAATGTTCATTCCAATTCCGGAAATATAGCTTTGTTATGGCAGTTATCGTACAAACTTCTCAGAAATATAGATATAGTCCAAAACAAGATAGATCCAAATGAACATTCTAACCTCGAATTGATTCGCTCGTATATCTATTATGTGATGATCGGATTATGGGGTAATGTACCATTTTTAAAGTCATCAGAGGAACCTCTTACCAATTATGCGCCATCCCGAATATCTGCCGAACAGATTAGAGATACAAATATAGATCGACTGAAAAATTTGCTAAATAATACTGAGGAAAATACTGCAAATTTTATTCAAATGGCATCTATGATAGCAAAATACTACTTAGAAAAGAAAGATTATTTTGCAGTAAGCCACTATGCGAGTTTAATCATGAAATTGCCAACCTTCATGTTAGCGACAATCGATGAGGTTTTTGAGACCGATAAAGAGTCAATAATTGGTTATAATCTCAAGAAATACTCCAAAATCAAAAATGATAGTTTTTCCAGATTATGCAAAAAAGGAAAATATGTGCATGTAGTACGAAACACGGAAATCGTTCTGATGGCCGCTGAAGCAAGTTTTTATCTAGGAAATCATACAGATGCAATGATGCATATAAATAGTATTAGAAAAAGAAATAATAAGACGCCGATTAACAATACAAGCGATAATTTTACTACTCTTCTGATCAGTGAATGGCTAGAAAACTTAAGTTGCGAGGGTTCCTATTTCTTCGCATTAAAAAGGAACGGGATTGCAACGGAGAAATTGAATATTGAGAGTTTCAAGCTTCTTTTGCCTATACCCCAGCAGGAACTTTCAGTAAATCCTAATATGACACAAAATATGGGATATTAATCGATTGCCCGAAGCTCTACTTTTGACAGTCTGAACAATGGCCGAGTGGTCAATAATATTTGAATCAATACAACGGTGAAGCTGAAAATTACGGAGATCGTTATATTTGTGATAACAGAACTCCGTAATTGATAATCTGAAAATTTAAATATCATTTTTTATCTGTCTTTGGCCTTACTGAATATTCCTCAGATTTTTCTCTTCGCACCGGTGGCGGCGGTCGTAAACTTGGCTTTGGGTTTTTACTCATATCAATTAACTTTTATATAGAATACTAAAAACATCAATAAAACTCCTAAAATTATTATAATTGAAAATAACATTTTAAAAGTATGGAACGCGTTAGCTCGTCTGTCATTCGACGCGTATTATTCTCATTGCAATTGCAATCTGAATACCATTTAATTGTATCTTTTTTCAAAGAAGAAGTTATAAAAGAATCATGACACAGTTCGCTTTACATTACCCCACAGCATACATTTCGCGGATAAACTTTTACCTTTGTAAAGACCTTGCATGGGTTCCGCTTTGGACGGTTCAAAACAGCGAAGCCCTTAAGTCCATTTGGTTTTAGAGACCTTACGGACCTGACGATGGAATCCTTCAATCGTATTGGTGGTGTATAAGTCTATCCAATTAATATCAATAATTTGGCTTTACTGTAATAAGAAAACTAGAATTAGTATTCGGATTGCTCTCTGATTTGTCATTTCTGAATATAAAAGTAGTAGATGCCCCCTTATACTCTTGGATAAAAGCGCTTCCAGAAATATAAGAACTTATCATTTTCAAACCAAGAGACTTTATTTCTTTCTTAAGTAACGAAATTTTATTTTTTTCATTGATTTGAACCCAGATCCACGCGCTCCCATCATTGGGATCAGTAAACATATAAGATAAGAATCCAACAGCATCACCAGTGTAATTTGATCTTTTGTACGCATAATTTACAGTGGCGACAGCATTTTCAGTTGCTTCACTCGCGTCGGTGAATTCCCATCCTTTTTTTACCATATAATCATCCACTTCATCCAAATTAAGCCTTCGTATTGAAGCTAATTCTGTTAATGTGATATTTTGACCATTCACATATAAAATTGAAATAAAAAAAATTGAAAGCAAGTAATACTTTTTCATAAAACAAAGTTTGACCTAAACAAAACCATGATTTTTTATTAGTTAAAACCTTATGACATATACTTTAAATTAACTCGTATACACCTGCAACCCAACATTACCAACAGTATATAAATAATGAGCTGTAGTACCCAAAATTTGAAGAATGTCAGCCGAAGCATTGTCTTTTTGTAATCCGGGCTGAACAATATTTATATGGAATTTCAGTTCCTTAGTCCATTTCGCTGCGTTTAACAAATACTCTAAATCATCTTCGGTACCTTTAATAAGTCTTGAACATTCGCTACCTAGTTTTTTCTTCACTTTTCGTTTAAACAAATGTTCAAAGAATTCTTTTCCATCACGATATTTCCAATTGAGAGACTTTTGGGCCTGTCCACAAACTTGGTAAAAGTTTTCAATATTATTCCCTACTTGGCCATTCATTGCGTATTTTAGGTGAAACAAGTGTATATCTATATGATCTGAACTATCATTAATACCAATAATATCTGCAATTTCTCCTTTCCCATCATCATCATATATCAATCCATATTGTTCTTTAATCTGTTCAATAAAATTAAACTGAATCGAATTTTTCAAATATGGATGTATTCCTTGAGATTCAACAGAAATATCGACACCAGGCCAGTTTTGACTGATGATCTGATCCATAGGGATATGATCAGCATGTTTTCTCACTTTTACATATTGATTCTGCATTAATTGACTACCATCAGCAAACCAAAAAATAGGTGTAACATCCTTGAAGTATTCTTCTATCTGCATGCTTTTAGCACCAATAACTATCTCTGCGGAAGTATTGTTAACTTTAATTATGTCAAAGAATGGTGTTTCTACTCCGTCAACTTTTTTGCTATACAGCTTTAGATCAAATTCAACCTTATTCAATTCACTTGAAATACCAAACCGTAGATTCTCGCCTGGGTGATCTACAATATCAATATCTAATTCCCAAAGCTGAGATTTCATACCGTTTAAATACACCTCGTACCTATCTTCAGAAAACTTATACATATCTGGATTCCAATCTACTGAAACTGCTTTAACCTTTGGCTTAGAAGATATCATTTCTATTTGAAGGGTATGTTCTAAAACAGTATTTGGATTAATTGACGCATCATTTACAATATCACCAATAGATCGGCACCACTCTGTAAATTGTTGTATATTACCTCTTAGATAAGACCATATTTTTCCTTTAACAGAACACCCCAATGACACTTTATCTCCATCTTTATACCCTACTCCAAAAATATTATTCTTGATTAAAGTACCTTGCTCTAACATATGCAAACCATCTTGTACTCCTTTACCATAGAAAGATTGAAAGTTAATATCCTTACCAATCCCTTTTCTTGCTCCTACATTGAAAAGAGACAATCGATGTACTTCATGAAATATACGGAATACATTCATTCCTGTAATTTTAGACTGATTACCTTCAAAAATCTCGCTTACCAGTCTTTCTGAAGCAAAATTTTTGATAGATGTATTAATAAAAACGCGATTGACTTTTGGACGAATATCCCAAAACACTATAATAATATCCCAAGCCAAGTTTTGGACAGTATCAAATTCACCCCAGTCAACTCTTGTTATTTTCCCTAATGTAATGACAAGAGTATTTTTTTCTGGATTATAATCTGCGTACTGGTGTTCATAAGTACTTAAATTACTTATACCTTCTCTCCAATTATTAGGTTTCCAATCCTTCCCATCATTTTTATAAATCACTGTGCTCAAAGCCGGATTAATACTTTGAAAAGGTATCTTTGAATCTTCAAGATGTCTAAATCCATCTAAAAAATTTTTAAAATCAATCTGTTGTTGCTCAGCTCCCTCGCTTAACATTGGTAATAATAAGTTCCAATCTGCATCTTTTGCATACAATTGTTCAAGCTCTTCCTTAATTGGCGGATATGCCATATTTGTTATAAAACTTGCTTTTCCTAATTGTTTATAACTAATTCTCGTAAATCGACCAATAAATTGTAATGTGATGGGAAGACTTTGCCGCTCATCATGTATCGCTCCTATCTTTAATTCAGGAAGGTCAAAGCCCTCTCCAAGCATATCTACGCAGATAATAATTGAATGCTTTCTAGCTTTAATTGCTTTTATAGTTTCCTTAAGACCGGATTTATTGTTATAGACCACCACTGGATTAAGATCCTGATGTACCGAATAATGTTGAAAAACTTCCTCAGCCCTATTTTGGGACATGCATCGAGCAAGAATAATGTGAGAATAACCGTTTTGTAAATCAGCTCTTAAGATAGATACAGCTTTTTCAGCAATCATTTTATCTGCTTTAAAGCGGTCGTACTCTCGTATTGGAAAGAATTGAATTTCCTTATAATAGTTTTGTTCTTGTGCTTTTCTCAATGAAAAATTGAAAATAAACTTTCCCTTTAAGCGCTTTCCATCATTTCGATAAGGAGTGGCTGTAAATAAAAACACTTTTTGTTTCTCAAAGTGAGAAATAAATTCTTGCCAAGTATTTGCTTCCGAGTGGTGTGCCTCGTCTACATATAATTGGGAGAACATTTCCGACATTATTTTTTTCTGACTATCTGTGGCTCTCGAAGCAATCGCCATAGTAGTAATAACAATATTAGATTTTGAAATAAACTCTATAAGCCCCTCATCTGTATTGATTCCTGATGTCAAAATACCTACATAGGGATATAATGCTTCCTCGCTTACGACGCCAAAGCTTTTTAATAGTCCATACGTAAGAAATTTTTCAAATATCTGCGTGCGTAGTGAGTCAGATGGAACAGTAATCAACAATTTATTACATGACGTTGCTACCATTGAGCAAATCATAGTTTCAGTCTTTCCTGTCCCAGTTGGCATTACTACAATTCCAATATCATCTTGATTGTATCTGTGTGCGAGAATAGAATGCAGCGCTCCTAATTGAGGACTTCGAAGCCCATCTATCCCTCTCTCAACATCTTCTTCAAGAAATTGAAAATTTCCATTCCACGATGTGACAACTTCTTCTGGACTAGTTTTTTTAATTAAGGGATGTTTAAGCCAACTAATCAAGTTTAAATTTTCATTTTCAAAGTCTTTGTTTGTCGGTATTCTTGAAGATAATAAAACATACGAAAAATCATCCGACTCAAACTGTTTATCTGCTGTAATTACATAGAGATTTTCACCGCTTTTTATTGTAAAAGGAGTTTTGCTATCAATTATACAATTATGCAAAACGGATTCATCAGCGCAATACTGAATTATCTTATTGCCGGCCTCATTATATACTATATTTAAGACCTCCGGAAGTTTTGTATTTATCATGATGACTTTATATAAAATTAATGGCTAATTTGTTTAAATCTTCCCCAAGGATTTTTAAACAATAATTACACTTCTCATAAAGCTACTATTCAGCAGCTTATTAAATAAAAATAAAATATATTGACGATTAAATATTACGGTTTACCGAAAAAATGAATTATAAATATAAATAGGTTGTAGGCATACTATATTATCAATTACTTTCTACCAACTGAATAGCTCTTTTTATACTCATTGAAGATGAGAAATGCTTTTTTCTTATAATTTCTCTAAATCTTGTATATCTTACATGGGAGTTTTTATGAGCTAGGTTGCCCCATTCGATTGCGTCGTTGTACGAATCTTTTTCAAATAATTGCTGCTGTAAATTGTGCTTAGCCAACCACTGTTTATATATTTGATTTCTAATTTCAGTCTCCCTTTCTAAGATTTTTCTATTGAACACTCCGTTATTCGGATTTGCCAAATACGCCGCTATAGCATCAATCATTTTAAATTCCCCGATGGCATCTGTAAAGTCATTAAAGCCTTTTTTACCATATTCTAAATCCAAACTGTCGTATACTAAATTTCTAACAGGTTTAACTTGTATGGATTGTTCAGGAACAGCTATTGAAATTTCCTTTGTTTGTTCGGACTCAGTATTTCCACAAGCTGCTATGACCGTAATCAATAATATAGATAAGAGACTTTTCATATGACATCAGCGTATTTTAATAATTTTCCTTGTTAAAAAGGACAGAAGCAAAACAAGGAGATTTATACTATTAATTTTTACGGTTTACCGTAGTACCTTACGTACAAAATAAATGGGATGATTAATTTGACACATTAATCATCCCAATATTTAAATTATCACATATTAAACAGAGCATATTTCATTTACTCGTACTAATATATTCTCTGTTTCATTCAACCGCATATTCCAATTCTTTCTTTCCCTAATCCATTCCCTAATCTTTCTTCTAGTTCTTCTCCTAATCCCTCTACTTGTTCTTCTACTTATCTTTCTTCAATTTCTTTCCCTAATCTATCCCTAAATTTTTCCCTAATCTTCTACTAATTCTTCTACTTATCTTTCTATTATCTCTTCTACTTATCTTTCTCCAAATTTCTTTCCCTAATCTTTCCCTAATCTTTCCCTAAACCATTCCCTAATCTTTCCCTAAACCATTCCCTAATCTTTATCCTAGAATCAACTTAATAATTCCCAAGAGGAGTTTTTACGAGTTCCTTTGTTGATAATTTTATTAAGCTTTCTAAGCTCCAGTATTAGATTTTCAACTTTCTTTTTTTTCTGCTCATCCGTCATCCAATCCGGCAACTTATTCCATAACAACTCATCTATCTCCGCACGTGACATAGTAGTATGCTGAGATAACGCTTTTAAAATGAGATCAAGATAATACTGATTATCAAAAGCCTTATTTTTCGTATAGCCAGCTTTGTCACCCGCTTTTTGAGCAACATGTAACCCAATAAAATAATTGGGTTTTCGACCCTCAATCAGTTTTTTACGCCTTAACTCACTCTCCTCGTGATTACTTAAAGTTTTTTTCTTCTGCACCTTATCCAGTGCCATAATATCTTCCAGGGAGAGATCTTTATGATGTGCCAATAAACGGGCATAATCCAAATTCAACACTTTACCTGAGATAGTGACCTTAACCTTGTCATCCGACAGATCATAGTCAGGCAGAGGAAAGTAGCGTTCTCGTTGAAAGTTAAAGATCTTTTTGATCCCCCCTCCTGCAGTGTCGACCATCTTAAGATTGAACATAGCCGTCGCTAAAAACTTATTCCGATAGAATTCCTCTGGTGCATCTTCAATGACAACCTTCTCTACGCTACCCGGGATAAAAGTTCCATAGTTGGTAAAAACCAACTGATCCTCCATTTCCACAACATTTATGCGGGCTCCTTTTGTGTAATCTTGATGGGCTATACAATTGTTTATAGCCTCGCGAATGGAAAAAGGCTCATACTTAGAAACCTCGGCAGGGAAGATCGTCCCCTCTTGCATATAGCGATATTTAATGTTTCGTATCTTGGCAAATACTTTCTCTACCGAAAGAATGAGTGGAAGGCCAAATATATCGTAATCAATATCGTTATTTTCCGTATCCACTAACTTCCAACGTATCTTGACATCTGCCGGACTTAAGAAATGCTCAGACTCGTCTTTACCCAGCAGGATAATAGCAGTCCGAGTGACTTTCCCCTTGACGGTTACTTTAGCTTTGTTGAGAAAGGTGATATCATCCCATTTGTCCATTTCCTCCGCCTTGTCCGGAAACTTACTCTTATAGTTTCTTCTTGCTAAAGCTATCGCTTCTTCATCGAGATCTTCTATCGTAGCATCTGGAACTACCGCGGCGCTCCAGTCATGCTGAGTCGCCTGTGCTCTGATTCGCTCAATCTTTTCAAGATTAAGAGGAACCAATTCTTCGCCATCGCGAGCATAATAATGCCCATCAAAACTTACAGGAATACCACGTGGCGCAGCTGGTATCTGAAACATGAGCACACGTCCTCCTCCTTTAATAACCTCATGGATCTCGATAAAGGTAATCCGATTGGTGGTTTTGCTAGCTATTTCTCCCTTAAGCTTATCGAGATCAGTACGGTTTGATCGATAATTGGTACCAACAACAGTATGTTTCTTATCCTCAACACCAAAAACTAACCATCCATAGGGTTTGCCACAGAGGTTAGCTTCATTGCTGATTGCAGAGAAGTATTTTCCCAGTTTGGTGAAGTCATAGTTATTTTTGGCTTCCTTAAATTCAACGACCTCATTCTCCGAGGATAAACTTAAGAGTGTTTCAAGTACGTGGATATTCATTAATGTGAATTAATTTACAATTGGCATGTACCGATATCTTTCCATCGATTAATCATACAAATTTAAGGAAATACTTCCAATTGTTATTGATTAATGAAGCAACTTTGCTATAGCACCTGTCTAAATACGCCGATCACCTGGAGATCTACCGTCTCCTCATCTTTCAATATAATGGGACTATAAGAATCGTCTGTAGACTTGGGTAGGAGAATAATTTCCTGATGTTGCCAGCCCTCTTCCGTAATGGTCTTTTTACTGGAATATTCTTTTATGGTATAATTGGCCCCAAAATCGCGATCTTCAAAACTACTGGATTCAACCAAACAGATCAGACCATTTCTGGAACCTCCCTGATAGCGCTCAAATAAACAGATCGAACCATTGGGAATAATCTTGTTCATGGATTCCCCGACCACTTTACAGTCAAAATAACGTTGAGGATCCTGATAGCGTTCTTCAACGTCAATATACTGCAAAGTGTCACTTTGCTGCAATTCGGAAAAATTACCTGCTGCAACCGCTAAATCATAAAAAGGTACACTATGGGCGCAAGGAACAGCACTGATCAACACCCCATCCTCTTGTTCTGCACCTTATTTCTGCTGTTGTTTGATAAACTGCGAAAGGTATGCTCTAAGATTATCATTACAGACGTAGACATAGGTTCCCCGGATCCCTCGAAATAGGATTGTACGGTAGATATTGAGGATATAATTTTTAAGAACTTTAGGATCGCTAATGGAGTTCTTCCCATTTTTATCTTTGTATCTATCTTTATAGATAACGAAGCTCTTGGTCGTAAAGTCATAATCCAACTCTGGGCCGATGATCAACCCGGTATAGTTAAGATCATAACCTTGGGTGGTATGGATACAGCCGACCTCATTGATTGCATTAGGCGAATTGACCCAATCTACATCCGTACTATTCCATTGCAGCTGACTCTCTCCAATAACAATATCGTTGAGCGTGCGGTCATTTTTGGAAATCCATTCCCATGCAAATCCCGCCACCATACGGCACAATCCTTCTTGCTCATTTTTACTCTTGATCGTAGCGACCATTTCATCAAGATCGTCAAAAAGCTTAAAATCATAATGGACACTTTCAAAAAGCTTGGCTGGCATCGCTGCTCCATCTTTAAAGATCCCATGGATAAGATCCATATAGGGTGCCCCGCCCCTGACGCGAAATTGTGAACGCAAGCGCTCAATACGGGTACTACTTTTGAGCTGGAGATCGATAAATCGCTGTGCGTCGACATCCGACGGCTTAATAGACTGAAACTCGTCGTAGAATATAATGGAACGGTCGGCTTGCTGTTCGATCCAATCCAGTTCAGAACAAGTCAGTTCATCAAATCCCAATTGCTGGGATACCTTGCGGAAAGTACCATAATAGGCTGCTAGATTTTTCCATTGCCGCAGCCGGTGCCCTTCGTCCACAATCAGGAGATCGTATTTTCTCTTGGCCACCTCAGCAGGACCAATAACCATCATGGGAGATAAACCTTTGATATTTTTAAATACCTTGGAAATCGTTTTACGAAAGGATTGCATGGGTATGACCAACCCTATTTCGAGCTGTCCATATTTATAGCGAACGGCCTCCACAAGCTGAAACAGCTCCTCGTCGGACTCGTCAAAATCGGCTCTGTTAAAATCTTTTAAATCGGTCTTGAGCAATTTAAATAAAAAGATGGCTAAGATAGACTTTCCGGTACCTGCCCCGCCATGGATCAGACTGACTTTGGCTTGATCATCCAACAGGCAGTTGAGGATCATCTTCAGCCCGTTGGTTTGTTCACGCGAAAGAGTCTTGTAGGGCGAATATTTGAACAGGTCTGAATTATCGATATATTCCAAGGAATGCCGGGCGATGCCAAGCGACCGCAACTCGGACCAGATATCACGAAACAGCTCCCAGTAAATTTCCTTCTGCTGATAAAATTTGTGATCAGATAGGCCTAAGTTGCCATTTAATAGGTTGA
Organism: Sphingobacterium sp. UBA3549; assembly: GCF_002376635.1. NCBI lineage: Bacteria > Pseudomonadati > Bacteroidota > Sphingobacteriia > Sphingobacteriales > Sphingobacteriaceae > Sphingobacterium > Sphingobacterium sp. UBA3549. Next base: position 288,583 of record NZ_DFOE01000008.1, read on the forward strand.
ACTGGCCATCTGCCGCAATGTAGCGGATCAGGTTGGATTCTAAATCCAATGTGGCAGACTTGTTGAAGAGATCGCTTAATATCAAGGATACAGATTTGAGCTGTTGCTTATTTTCTGTTTTGAGATGAGCTTTCATACGGGTGACCATATCGGTCGTCTCGCCAACGTAGGCCTCTTGTGTATTCTGCAGAAAATAGACGATTGGCCAGGAAAGGTAATCGCGCTGCTGATGAGCTAGGGTAAACTCCAATTGGGAATCGAACGGATAGGGAATGATCTGAAACTGCTTGGGCATTAGAGTTCGTTATATTTTTTTGCGGATCCTTTGGCTTTTTCTACGGGATATTTTTCGTTGTTGAGTTTCATCTTGTCCTCAACGATCTTCTTGATATCAAGTCCATGCTTATCTGCAAGCAATAAGGCATACATCAGCACATCGGCTAACTCATTCTTCAGCTTATCGGGATTGGCATCTTCATTTCCCTTCCACAGGAAAAGCTCCAGAAGCTCCGAAGCTTCAATGCTCAATGCCAACGCAAGATCTTTGGAATTGTGAAACTGCTCCCAATCTCTTGCATCTCTGAATGCTCTGATCTGTGTTATTAACTGCTGAATATCCGACATGATAAAATCTTTTACCTAAAAACTGGCCTTTGCCCAAATATCCGAAATATTGTTTAGGAATGAAAGCAAAAAGCCACATCTCTCGATGTGGCTCTACAACATATATATTTATTTGAAATCGCTCCTATTTATACGAATTGATTGATTTGGATACTTTCCAGTCATTGCCCATACGCTCCAAAGTAACCAGATCTGTTTTAGTAAAGTTTTCAAATTTCAACGTCACTTTAGCGACCATGTAGTCTGCCGATTCCTCGATGATATCGGTGCTTACTGTACAGTTTAGCTTTTCGCCTTTTTGTTTTTTCAATAGTTTAACTACATAACTACGGCTGTTAGACTGCGCATTGGTAGCTTGGATCTTTTGATTAAAATCTTCTGCGAACAATTGCTCTACGCCTGATGATTCTCCCTCTGTCGTTACCGCTACATAGTGATCCAGTGCCAAGTCTGCTGTGGAAAGGTTAACGTTGGTTTTTGTTGCTTTTGCTCCAGGTCCTTCAGCTGCCATAGCGAAAGTTGATACTGCGATTAGAGCTGCTGCTGCGAATGTTTTTACTAGCGTTTTCATAATGTCTTTTTTATAGTGTTAGTTTTGTTGTTCTTATTTGTTGACTCAAAACTACAACACAATAGGCTCCTAGCCTATCGGCTTTAGACTAACGATCGGGAAAACTCGGTGAATGGAGGGAATAGGGAGGCAAATGGACAACTGTTAGGATTGTCTCACCAAATGTGTAAATAAAAAACACGGAGGAGAGCTATAGGGATTACACAAACCTGCTGCACAAGTCTACTGCGTACTATAAAATCTTTTTGTATTTACGAGTTACTGAGCTCGAATTTCTGAGACATGCCAATACTGTTTCCAATTCATCAGGTAGAAGACGGTCAATTATCGTATAATGAACATTTTCCAGTGGATATTGGTCTTCGATCACCTGCTTTTCATAGATATCTATCTCCTGTCCGTAGATAGCCGTGAGAGCAGGAAAGGCGAAGCCATTCTGTCCAATAATTCGGTTACGAACAAAGAGATAGCAGTTGATGCATCCTTCCGGCACTTCTATACAGCCATGATCTTCTGGAATACGATGGGGCAACTTGATTCGACTCGATGGTAATGATGCCAAGACTAATTGACCATTCACATCTTTGAGTACAATAAAGTATTTGTTTTTGCTGGGAGCACCATTCTTAAAATAGAAAGGTGTAAAATAGAGAATATTTCCAGGGGTAAACATAAGCGCACTACTTTAGGGATCTCGAAGCCTGCAGATACTCCAAATGCTGTGCATAAGCATCCCTACCATCCTCATCCAACAACGAGTTAAAGTCAATCTTAAGATCGGTTGTATAAACCCGATTATTCAAAAGATCGTCCAGTACACCCTGCTGTTTGGCTGTTATAGTCCAAGGTGAGTGGGCACTGTGTGTAAGTTCAACCAGTTCTTTTGCCGATAAATGTCCAAACTGTTTCACCACATCATCCAATATTGATAATTCGATATCCGAGAATTCATCATCATCAAAATGAGTTACAGGTGATATATATACTCTTCCCTCCTCTTCGAGATGTGCAGAAACATAATCCTTAAAGATATATTGTTCGGTTGAACTAAAATCAAAAAAAAGATCCTTTACCACTGGGCCGAGTTTCCAAATTTCAAAATCAAGATTTAGAAATGGACGTGAACATTTACGAATGGTCGTCTCTTCAAGCAGGTAGACTAGTTTAAGTAACTTAGTCTTAGATAAATCGCTGATGCGCTCTGCAAAATACACCAATGTATTACCGATTTTGGCAATATCATCTTTTGTATATATATGCGGCTGGCTCATTGTGCTGTTGTAAGTTAATGTTTGCAAGTACAAAATACGTAATTTTTTATGATAAAACAATGAAGGAATAAAGCCCCTCCTCGTCGAAGGGGCAGTCAGTTCGTTTTCATGAAAATTGAGATTACAGATTAATCTATGAAGTATGACACGAGGGATTACAATACTTGCATCCATTGGTCTGGCGGAAATAAATCTTAGTCACTGCAACAACAGATACACAATTAGAATATTCTCCCAAATATGTTGTACTCGCAGCCAATTTTAGCCAGACACAGCCCTCCTGATGAACTTCATGATACCCATTGGCCTGCGCACGATTGTTTACGTAATATTTAGCCATGCTTACCTTTCCTTTCTGACGCCTTTAAATGGTGTTCCGTCTTTCTTACCATCCATAAATTTTCCGGTATCCGCATCTCGCTTTATCCATTGTTCAGTCTTTGGATTATACACCTGACTGCGATCTCGCACTGCTCCAATGCGATGACCATCTCCCTTTGGCGGATTTGTTGCCATAATAAATTGAAATTAACGACAGTCACTATTAACTATCTGTCTCAAAATTATGGTAGCCTTGTGCACTCTATCTGCACAGTATTTTTTATCTTTATAAAAACTATTATTAACCATTATGGCTACGAACAAACATGCTTCTATACGCTACAGAATATTGGACAGTTGTCTTTCAAACCCACAAAGACGTTACAGTTTTGAAGATCTGAAAGTATGTTTGGATAAAGAGCTTATGGAGATAAACCCCGAACATAAAGGCATCAGTACCCGAACGCTGAGAGATGACTTAAAGCATATGCGAAGCCCAGAAGGTGGCAATGCTCCCATTGAAACCTATAAACAGAATGGTCATTCTTACTACAGATATTCAGAGAAAGACTTTAAGCTCTATAATCAAGGTTTGAATACCGCAGAAATGCAGCAGCTAAAGAGTGCAATGGATGTATTATCCAGGATGGAGGGCTTACCGCAAATGGGATGGGTACAGGAGATGGGTGCGAAGCTAGAAGAGCTGTTTTTCTTAGAACGTTCAGAACAGCTGATCATGAGCCATGACCACAACCGTTATCTCAAGGGTATAGAACACCTCGGTAAGCTATTTCATGCAATACTTTCAAAAACATGCCTCAAGATAAGCTACAAATCATTTAAAGCAACAAAAGAGAGTTATTACGAGATCTCTCCATATCATCTCAGAGAATATAACAATCGTTGGTTTCTGTTTGGTCGTAACAAAGAATATGCGTCACTGACGAACCTGCCTTTAGATAGGATAATCTCCATTGAAGACTGTGACCAGCAATATATCGAAAATGACTCCTGGGATTTCAAAGAATTTTTTGAGGATATCATCGGTGTCACAATCTCGTCCTCGCGCACAGAGACAGTTCAAATATGGTTTAACGAGAATGCTGCCCCATACGTTATTTCTAAGCCGTTGCACGGTTCACAAAAAACAATATCGCACGATGAAACCGGCTTAATAATACAATTGGAAATAATCCCAAACTTTGAACTGGAAACCTTAGTTCTGTCATTCGGAGAACGAGCAAAGGTTATATCTCCCGAGAGTTTTAGGGAAGTAATTATAAAACGGGTAAAGGGGATGCGTGAGTTGTATTACTAGTGACCTCTCTAAAAAACTGGAGCATTTAAAATTAGAAAATTCAGACTCGAATTACTAGTTTTAGATTCTACATCACGAGTCCCATTTTAACTAGAATTGAACCGCGGGAGTGGATGTTCGGAAATTCCGAACAACTGGAAACTTCTTTTAACTCGCCCCAGCCAAACACATATTAACACACTCATTAACAAAAACTTTATACTTTTAAACAACTTACCTAATTGTGGCTATATCAGACATGCCGTTTCACCCGCTAATCTTATTCACCATACAATAACAATGAATTTGCACTATAANNTTATAGTGCAAATTCATTGTTACTAAATTCAACGCTAACATTAAACATAGTGTTACTATCTTATGGGATGATGCAAAAGATGGAAAACTATACTACAGTGGTGCCATAAAAAAGATATGAGACAATATTTTTCACAGAGTTTACCATCCTAAAAAACATCCATATCCATCGAGATCGATTTCATCCAACAATAATTGCAGATTAGTACACTCGGGTTTGGGTTCATAAGCCTCCCATTTTCCCGATCCTCGCATCCAATAGAGTTTCCAAATTTTAGATGCTTTTACAAAGCGAAGCTTTGCAAACGGTAATTCTAAAATATTCGTTGGGTCATTCCATTGTGGTATAATTTCAAAAAATAAAGCCGTTTGCCCATCCCACAAATAAACAAAATCCAATTGTTTGCGCACCTGTATATCTTTGGGTCTTCTAGAATCTACGAAGCTTTTTAAATGAATTTCAATCAGTTGAAATAGGTTCTCTTTAATCCATCATCATTACAAATTTAAAATTATCGGCTTATTCGTCATCTCATACCAATCATCTAACACATTTTTGTGAATTAAAATCTTTATTTGCGCCTATTTTTAGTTTTCTTTTGTAAACAAACGCCTGACACTCCAATACAATTTTATCGATTAAATCATTGCTAGACGAAGGATTGATAAGATCAAAAACCTCCTTATCACTAAAGTCAAAATTGGCATACCGGTTATCTAACATCAATGTGTAATCTTCTTTAGATTTGCTTTCTTTGACCATTCCGATGCTGAAACCGACCCTGTCATTACTTACATAATACAGAACATCATTTTTTCGAAATGATAAGCTAATTCTAGTTTTAATATTTCTATGTGTGAGGGCAGTAATCTGTTTATTTTCTATTTCAAACACTTCAACACCAAATGTACTTCCGATACGTTCTCTTAAGTTTGAAAAAAAATCGTGGACGGTATGCCACTTGACGTGGATAAATTGCGCTAACACCAATTCAGCATGATTGACACCTTCAATTTCCTTATTTACCCAAAAATTATATCCTTCATCCAGATTAGCGGCAGTAATTGTTTTTAAATCCTTGGCCAATTGAATATCATTCAAAAACTCTAAAGAAGCCTGTTTATATTGTACAATAGCCCTTTTTAGGTCGCTATCATCTACTAACTCGCTAATACATCGTGTTAACCATTGCTGTATATGTTTCAGATGTTCTTTTCTTATAAGAAGATCTTTGACACAAGGTAGAAAATCATCATAAGAAGAGGGAGGTCTGCCATCAATAGTCAAGTATAAAATATAAACAACTTTTAAACCCTTCGCTGTCGCCTTATTATAATACCTTGGGAGTTGAAACCTGTTGGGATCAGCATCCCCCATTTTCTCAGAATCCAATTCTAATTTATTGCTATCCCCAGCAAATATTTTATTTTCAATAATGATAGCATCGTCATGCTTATTTTGGATCAAAATATCAATATTATCCAATTCACTTTTTCCAACCTCGTCCGGTACTACAGTAACTCCATCCAAACGGAAATTCGGCATTTCCAATTCCTCCAAAAAGAGTTCTAAAAATTTTGTACCTCGCCCATGAGTTCCCTGAGGATTTAGCAAAAAAGCGATAAAGCGTGAATGAAGATGTTTTTCCTCCGTCATTTTGAACATCGTCCTAAATATGTTGAACTGATTGTAATTGTTCAAACCATGCTTAGCGATTGTTTCGTTTATTTGGTTAATGAAGTCTTTTTTTGTTTCCATAAATGATAATATATAGGATGGGGCTTATAATTAGCATTATCTAATCGAAATGCAAATCACTCCCAAATGCTTAATTTTAAATTTCTGCTCTGGAGTTTTACGAAGATTTGATATCAATTTCAATTCTAAACGAGTTCTGGCAGTACTATCAATCAATTAATCAATCAAATAAGCTTCGATTTCAGGATGAAACTCGACCAATTTCTCGCGCCACTTGCCCAGACTAATATATTTCGAAGGATGTTTAATGAAAATCAAATCTGTGTAGAAATCTCCGTTTATTAAACTTGAGGTTTTGAGATAAGTTCTATTTATAAAATCATGCCGCGTAATCATTCTATTCACTTTCTCTCCATTAGCATATGTCTTATTAAAAGTGTTAGCAGGCGATGAACCCATGAAAATACATAGATTTGGTCTTAAAACTTCAATAACTTTTTCAAAGCTCTTCCACCCTGTTAAAAAATCTGCTTTACTAGGTCTATCATGTTTTGTATTCAAAGGTTTTTGGATAAAGTTGTAAAACGCGGCTTTATTCCAAACGCCAAACTCTTGGCGTTTCCAGTTAAATAACTTATTTATTTGCTGAAAGAATTTGATGTCATTATAATTTTGCATTTCCACCCCTAATTCTCCAACGATAACTCTCGTGAAGGATTTCTCTTTCCATATTTCTCTAAGATCATTGGGATCTTTATAATGGCTTTCACCAACAATTAGGATTTTAAAATCTGCGTTCGCATAATGCTTTCCGATATATGGGTACCAAGCAATAGAATCGCTAATATTATCTAGTTCAATATCGTATTGGTCATTCATAATGAAATAAGATTTAAATGTTTTATTTACAGCAATGATTCTGCGCTACCTGCTTAGTCTTAATACGGGTAAAATCGTTGGCATATAATTCGGAACCACAACAGGTTACTTTCACTGTCATCCCTTTCTCCATGACGGTCAAATTCGCCGCCAAAAGTAGTAGTATAGAAATTGAAAATAGGCTCATGAAAATATTATGACTTATGTAAAGTAATAAATATTTCTGCAGATAAAAAAAATATACATTCATTTTTAGAAATAAAACCATTTTGGCGATATGTGCGATGCCGGTGATATGCAGCAACTATTGGATTTCTTTGTGTGGTATGCGGAGCTCCCCATACCACACAAGGTATTTGTCCATGGAAATCATGACCTTCCCTTTGAATTGGCACCGCAACGAAGCAAAAAATTGGTACCCGAAGGAATCCATTGGCTAAACGATTCTTCGGTTAGGGTCAATGGCATCCAAATCATGGGCATCAGTGGTTTTTCCTATTTTCATCCTGTGGATTCGGATGTACAAGTTGATATCATGGTATCACACTATCCGCCATAGGGTATCTTGGACAATGGTTATGGCAGTACGGAAATCCGTGAGTTTGGGCTGGAGCGATCACCGAAGTACCATGTTTTTGCTCATAATCATGCGAGGTACGGTAAGATAATGGTGAAGGCTATTCAGTTTATCAATACTTCGTTGTACGAGCTGTTGAGAGGAAAGGCGTGATTAAACTACACGATCTACTCTAGCGCAATGAAGATCTATAAACAAGGCGACCCCACTATCTTTCTACTAATTTTTCTACTTCTTCCTCTCCTAATCTTTCCCTAATCCTTTCCCTAGTCCTTTCCCTAGTCCTTTCCCTAAAACATTTACTCTTTCCCCTCTAAAACAGCCCAAAACCTATTGTACGAGCATTATAACTGTACATTCCTTTATGTTCTTCTCCTATTCCTTCTCCTTAAACTACCTAATCTTTCTAATATATTTATCTATTGCTTCTACTTAATTTTTCTGATTGAGCTCGACTCACTACATTATGCCCGAGACAACTCGCTATTAAATAGATCATAAAAAAGCCACATCTTATGACGTGGCTTCACAACATATATATTTATTTAAGATGGCTCCTATTTATACGAATTGATTGATTTGGATACTTTCCAGTCATTGCCCATACGCTCCAAAGTAACCAGATCAGTCTTGGTGAAGTTTTCAAATTTCAAGACTACTTTAGCAACCATATAATCTGCTGATTCCTCGATAATATCAGTGATTACTGTACAGTTCAGCTTTTCGCCTTTTTGCTTTTTCAAGGATTTAACCACTTCGCTACGGCTGTTAGACTGTGAATTGGAAGCTTGGATCTTTTGATTAAAATCTTCTGCAAATAACTGCTCTACTCCTGTTGATTCTCCTTCAGTAGTTACGGCAACATAGTGCCCTAAAGCAAAGTCTGCGGTAGAAAGGTTAACGTTTGTTTTTATTGCTTTTGCGCCTGGTCCTTCAGCTGCCATTGCGAAAGTTGATACTGCGATTAGGGCTGCTGCTGCGAATGTTTTTACTAGCGTTCTCATAATGTCTTTTTTATTGTGTTAGTTCTGTTGTTCTTATTTGTTGACTCAAAACTACAACACAATAGGCTCCTAGCCTATCGGCTTTAGACCAACGATCGGGAAAACTCGGTGAATGACGGGAATAGGGAGGTGAAAGTTATCATTCGAATTAACGATTCAATTAAGCTATATTTAAAAAGGAAATTACCAGAATAAACAGTTCGAGTAAAGATATTAATTGAAGTCTAACAGAACACCACAAAAACTAAATTGCTAAAATGAAAATTTGGATCAGGATTATTCTATTGACAATAATCGATTTTGCAATCATTTGGTTATGGGTTAAACAAATGAATCCTGATCCGAGCGTTTCAATTGGAATTTTAATACTTGTACCACTTGTCGTCATCTTGAATTTAATTATTGCTTTGATTTTATACTTTATGAAAAGGGAATTTGTTGCTCTTTTCATAGTCAATTCTATTATTTCTGGAATAATAATGTTCTACTTGTTTGACAAAGGAATTGATAGATACCAAAATAATCGACTTGAAAGTTGGAACTTTAAACTGAAAGACGAAACTTATACAATTACACATTGGAAGCTCGAAAACACCTTTAGTATGAGTGAAAGCAATAGCCCTGGTTCATCAGCTTACTTTTTAGAGGGGAAATTTATTAGAAAAGCGGATGAATACTATTTAACAACAGACTCAACTGAATTCATTATCAAAAAAGGATATTTGTATAAGTTTAGAAATAAAAGTGACAGCATAAAGTTGACTAAAATTGAAAGGTAATAAAATGATATATTGGATACTACTTATACGAATTAATTGATTTAAATACTTTCCAATTATTGCCTTCTCGTTCCAAAGTAACTAAATCTGTTTTGGTGAAGTTTTCAAATTTCAAAGTCACTTTAGCGACCATATAGTCTGCCGATTCCTCGATGATATCGGTGCTTACTGTACAGTTTAGCTTTTCGCCTTTTTGTTTTTTCAAGGATTTAACCACTTCGCTACGGCTGTTAGATTGCGTATTGGAAGCTTGGATCTTTTGATTGAAATCTTCTGCAAATAACTGCTCCACTCCTGCAGATTCTCCTTCAGTGGTTATCGCCACATAATCATCCAAAGCCAAGTCTGCTGTGGAAAGGTTAACGTTTGCTTTTGTTGCTTTTGCTCCAGGTCCTTCAGCTGCCATAGCGAAAGAACAGTTCACAAAACAAAACTACTTAAGGTTTGATATATTCTTGAAAACTCTTTTTGATGTACAGGATAATATCATAGTCGGACATGTATTTCGCTGTATCAATATTCGGACGGTACAATTGCATGAAAGTTTGTAGAGAGTCCCCTGTAAGGCCCGTCAAATTTTGAACCATACGTTTTGAAAAGGTATTATCAAGATACCGCTCTTCTTCTTCCTTTATTAATTTCTGTTGGAGCTTGGATTGAGGATTACGTTTTTTTCCCAATAGAGAAATAACAGAAAGCACATCAACACTTATCAGCGAGGCGGTACTATTATTTGCTTGATTAGGATGTCGCGGGACATTTGAAGAATAGTTTTTGGTGATGAAAATGTCTTTAAATTTGGGTTTACTATAATTGAAGGTCTTGGCAAATTCTTCCCGAAACTTTAAGGAATCAGCCCTATAATTTCTTAAGGGATTGATCTTGACTTCATCCAACAAGATTGTTGCCTGCTCCATATATATGACCAAATGATCAAGATTGCTATTATTTACTATATAGTTAACCGCACGATATCCGATTGAAGAAAAGGTGATTGTATCTCCAAGCTTAATGCCTGACACTATAAATTTGCCATAGCCATCCGAATAGATGCTGCGCGAAGCTACTTTGATCGAAACACCTATAAGAAAATCACCCGAATGCTTATCTTTAATCGTGCCTTTCAGATCTTGTGCAGAAGATATGTTTGTGATAAAGAGCAAAAGCAATAACAACTGTAGTCCACTCACTTTCAATTAGTTTTACATTAAAAATATTATAAAAACAAACATTTAGCAATGTTGTTAACTCTTTTTAACTCGCGACGCTTAGATAATAACCTGTGGCTATCCAAATAAAAAGCCACATCTCACGACGTGGCCTTAAATAAACATATGATTCACTAGTGGTTTGTCTTTTTAAGATTGGCAAACCACCAGTTGTAAAATTCTATTTATACGAATTGATTGATTTGGATACTTTCCAGTCATTGCCCACACGTTCCAAGGTAACCAGATCAGTCTTGGTGAAGTTTTCAAATTTCAAAGTCACTTTAGCGACCATATAGTCTGCCGATTCCTCGATGATATCGGTACTTACTGTACAGTTTAACTTCTCGCCTTTTTGCTTTTTCAAGGATTTAACCACTTCACTACGGCTATTAGACTGTGCATTGGTAGCTTGGATCTTTTGATTGAAATCTTCGGCGAATAACTGCTCTACTCCTGCTGATTCTCCTTCAGTCGTTACCGCCACATAGTGCGCTAAAGCGAAGTCTGCTGTGGAAAGGTTAACGTTTGCTTTTGTTGCTTTTGCTCCAGGTCCTTCAGCTGCCATAGCGAAAGTTGATACGGCGATTAAAGCTGCTGCGGTGAATGTTTTTACTAATGCTTTCATAATGTCTTTATTTTATCGTGTTAGTTCTTTTCTTATTTGTTGACTCAAAACTACAACACAATAGGCCCCTAGCCTACGGGCTTTAGACCAACGATCAGGAAAACTCGGTGAATGGAGGGAATAGGGAGGTGAAGCAAGTTGCATTTCAGGATAATTTTGTTCATCTTCATCCTCCCAACAATTCGACTTCCAAGCTGAATGATTGGACTTTATTACGCATTAAAAAAAAGAAAATGGTCACATATCTAGATTCTGGAAATATATTCAATTTACCTGATGTAAAAAATTATGCTCATGGTTGTAATTGCGCTGGAGCAATGGGGAAAGGAATCGCTTTACAATTCAAAGAAAAATATAATCAAATGTATTTGGAATATAAAAAGCGTTGTAAAGATGGTGATTTCTCTCTTGGGGATGTTTTTTCTTACGACTATGGTGAAGGCACTGTTTTCAATCTTGGCACTCAAAAGACATGGAAAACCAAAGCAGAACTTAAAGCAATTGAAGATTCTCTTCTCAAAATGCTTGTATATGCCCGCCAAAATGGCATCGAAAAAATAGCCCTGCCAAAAATTGGGGCCGGGTTAGGTGGTTTAGTTTGGGACGATGTAAAAGCTACTATTAACAGGGTTGCCAAAGATTATGATGATATTGATCTTATCGTTGTAGAAAATTATAGAAATATTTAAAAAAACAATTGACAATTAGTAGCAAGTGGACAAAACTAAAAAAGCCACATCTCACGACGTGGCCTTAAATAAACATATGATTCACTAGTGGTCTGCCTTTTTATAATTGACAAACCACCAGTTATTGGATACTACTTATATGAATTGATCGATTTAGATACTTTCCAGTCATTACCCACACGCTCCAAGGTAACTAAATCTGTTTTGGTGAAGTTTTCAAATTTCAACGTTACTTTAGCGACCATATAGTCTGCCGATTCCTCAATGATATCCGTGCTTACTGTACAATTTAGCTTTTCACCTTTTTGTTTTTTCAAGGATTTAACCACTTCGCTACGGCTGTTAGACTGCGCATTGGTAGCTTGGATCTTTTGATTAAAATCTTCGGCGAATAACTGCTCTACTCCTGCTGATTCGCCCTCTGTAGTTACTGCAACATAGTGCTCTAAAGCGAAGTCCGCAGTGGAAAGGTTAACGTTTGCTTTTGTTGCTTTTGCTCCAGGTCCCTCAGCTGCCATAGCGAAAGTTGATACGGCGATTAAAGCTGCTGCTGCGAATGTTTTTACTAGAGTTTTTTATCGAAATGATTTGTTTTTTGATTGGTGATAAAGCTATCATGAGTGCCATTTTTAAGCACTCATGATGGTTCATAATGTCTTTATTTTATTGTGTTAGTTCTGTTCTTATTTGTTGATTCAAAACTACAACACAATAGGCCCCTAGCCTACTGGCTTTAGACTAACGCTCGGTAAAACTCGGTGAATGGCGGGAATGGGGAGGTGAGTATGCTTCGTATCAGATTCGTGCCACGTTCGAGTCATCAATAGATAATGTACAGACACCCAGCAGAACTTGTCCAGTCTCTGAACGGGAAATTAATGCCTGTAGCAGTACGGAAATACGTGGGTTTGCGATAGAGGAATTACCGACAGACGTATCCATCCTACCAAGTACAT